>JAKLLP010000100.1 GCA_023150055.1 Gammaproteobacteria bacterium
TCGTTCGTCCCGGTCAACTGCGGGGCAATTCCCGCCGACCTCCTCGAGAGCGAGCTGTTCGGGCACGAGAAGGGTGCTTTCACCGGCGCCATTGCCGCGCGCGTCGGACGTTTCGAGGCGGCCGAGGGCGGGACGCTTTTTCTCGACGAGATCGGCGACATGAGCCTGCCGATGCAGGTGAAGCTGCTGCGCGTCCTGCAGGAGCGGGTCTATGAGCGCGTCGGCAGCAACCGCTCGCGTACCTGCGATGTGCGCATCATCGCCGCCACGCATCGCAACCTCGAGGAGGCGATCCGCGAGAACAAGTTTCGCGAGGATCTGTTCTACCGGCTGAACGTGTTTCCGATCGAGCTGCCGCCGCTGCGCGAGCGCAAGGAGGACCTCGCGGAACTCGCCGGCAACATCCTCGACCGCTGCCGGCGCCTCGGTCAGGATCCGGTGAAATTGTCGGGCGGCGCGCTGCGCATCCTGCGCTGCTACGACTGGCCGGGGAACATCCGCGAGCTGGCCAACCTCATGGAGCGCCTCTGCGTGCTGTATCCGGGCCAGGAGGTCGATATCCCCAACCTGCCGAGCCGCTACACGGTCAATGCGCCGCTGCGCGAGGCCGACCGCGAGATCGTCGCGCGGCGCGTGGCGAACGGGCCGCAGCCGCAGGACTTCGACCTGCCGACCGAGGGCGTGCCGCTGAAGACCTACATCGAGAACATCGAGATCGCGCTCATCCGCCGCGCGCTGGCCGAGTCCGGCGGGGTGGTGGCCCATGCCGCGCAGCGCCTGCAGGTCCGCCGCACCACGCTGGCCGAGAAGATGAAGCGTTACGGCATCGACGCCGACCAGGCCGATACCGCCGGCATCGCGTGAGCCCGCCGGGTGCCGTGACCCGTTGACCGTGAGGCGCCATCCGCCGCGCTGAGGCCCGCCGCCCGCTGCCGCCCCGATGCCGATGGCAGCAGCAGCCGGCCGGGTTATGCTGTCCGGGGGACCGCTGGGGTCTCAGGGGGGCTCGGGCGGTGGATGCCAGGACCAGCAATTTCATCCTGCTCGGTATCGTGATCGCGATCGTGCTTGCCTTCGCGAGCGTGGCGGTGTTCGGCACGGCGATGGCGAGCGTCGAGTGGCTCGGCACGCTCTTTCTCAAGTCGCTGAAGATGATCATCGTGCCGCTGGTCACCGCCTCGATGATCGTCGGTGTCGCCGGGCTCGGCGACGTGCGCCGCCTCGGCCGCCTCGGCAGTACCGCGGTCGTCTACTTCCTGCTGACCACCGCGATCGCGGTCGGCATCGGCTTGTTGCTGGTCAACGTCATCCGTCCCGGCGTCGGTGTCAGCGTCGGGGATCTCGCGGTGCCGGCCAACGTGGCGGCCAGGGAGGAATTCGCCTGGTCTGACCTGGTGCTGTCGCTGGTCTCCGACAACATCGTCGCCTCGATGGCGAACATGGAGCTGCTGCCGATCATCGTCTTCTCGCTCGTCTTCGGCGCCGTGCTGACCACCATGGGCACGGTCGGCGAGACCGTGATCGGTTTTTTCCGCGGCGTCAACGAGGCGATCATGAAGATCGTCACGCTGCTGATGCTGGTCGCGCCGGTGGGTATCTTCGGGCTGGTCGCCGGCCGCTTCGGGCGGGTCGGCAACTTCAGCGATCTCGCCGAGCTGCTGAGCGGGGTCGGCTGGTACATGGTCACGGTGCTCGTCGCGCTCGCGCTGCACGCGCTGATCGTGCTGCCGGCGGTCCTCTGGCTGCTCGGCCGGCGCAACCCTTATCGCTATATGCTGAACATGGGCACCGCGCTCCTCACGGCTTTCTCCACGGCTTCCTCGTCGGCGACGCTGCCGCTGACCATGGAGGGGGTGGAGAAACACAATGGCGTCTCCGAGAAGGTCGCCGGCTTCGTGGTGCCGCTCGGCGCCACGGTGAACATGAACGGCACCGCGCTCTACGAGGCGGTCGCCGTGCTGTTCATCGCCCAGGCGCTTGGCCTGGAGTTGACCCTGGTGCAGCAGTTGATCGTGCTGCTCACGGCGACGCTCGCGGCCATCGGTGCGGCGGGGATTCCCGAAGCGGGGCTGGTGACGATGGTCATCGTGCTGAAGGCGGTCGGATTGCCGCTCGAGGGCCTCGGCCTGATCCTCACCGTCGACTGGCTGCTCGACCGGTTCCGCACCAGCGTCAACGTGTGGGGTGACGCGGTGGGGGCGGCGGTGGTCGAACGGCGGGTGCTGGACGGAGCAGGGGACGGTTCCCGAAGGGGACCGTCCCCTTGACCTTGACTTACGCGGCCCGGATCTCGTCGAACCTCGTGTAACGATCGCGGCCGTTGCGCTTGGAGTGGTAGAGCGCGGCATCTGCCGCGGCGATCAGGTCCTGCGAGGTCGGGAAGCTGGTGTTGCGGTCGCAGGTGGCGACACCGAGCGACAGGGTGATCGAGAATTTCTGGCCGCCGCTACCCTCCACCATGCGACTGCGCGCTGTTTCCACCACGCGCCTGGCGATGATGTCCACTTGGACGGCATCGACGCCGGGCAGCAGCAACACGAACTCGTCGCCGCCGTAACGGGCGACCACGTCGCTCTCGCGCAGCGTACCGGTCAGCAGCATGGCCACCTCCTTGAGCATGGCGTCGCCACCCTGGTGGCCATATGTGTCGTTGACGTTCTTGAACTTGTCGAGGTCCACGAATACCACGGACAGCGGCCACTGGTTCTTGGCGGCGGCGGCGAACTCGCGCTCCACGGCCTCCTCGAAGGCGCGGCGATTGAACACCGCGGTCAAGCCGTCGCGCTCGCTCTCGACGCGCAGGGCGGTATTTTCCTCCGTGAGTCGGGTTCGCTGGTGTTCCAGGTCCTTGTTCTTGTCGATCTCGATGAGGTTGCGCACCACCAGCGCCTCGCGGGCGGTCTCCATGATTTCCTGCAGGTGGTCGGCGCCGAGCATCTCGATATCGAAGAGGTTCTCGGCCACGGGTATCTGCTCGCGGATGAGTCCGAACATTTCGTGGAGGCGGTTGGGCAGGATGCCGAGATGACGGCGGACCTGGAATCCGGCGCGCTCGATGCTGTCGCGAGACTGGTCGGTGAGCCACACGTCGGCGAGTTCCCCGGACAGCGCCACGCACCGCACGAAGTCCTTGTGGTCGTTCTCCACGCCGGCGGCGCTCGGGTCGTGGCTATGCTGCGCGCCGCGGACCAGGGCGGGCGGCATGTTCCAGCTCTGCAGCAGCCAGCTCCCGACCGAGCGGTGGTCGGTGCCGATGCAGCTCTGCTCGTGCTGGCACACCCGCGAGTGCTCCAGCTGGAAAGCCGAGATCCCGGAGTACACGTCGGGCGCGATCTTGTCGAGCGCCAGCATGCCGATGTCCTGCAGGAGCGAGGCGAGGAACACCTCTTCGGCATCACGGCGGCCGAACTCGGTCGCGAGCAGCTTGCCCCAGGTCCCGGAGAGGATGGCCCGTTTCCAGTACGCGCCGAAGTCGAACCCCTTGGAAGGGTCCCTGCGCAGCGCATTGACGAGAGTGAACGACAGTGCGAGCGTCAGCGTGGCGTTGAGGCCGAGCACGATCAGCGCCTGGCGGAGATTGGTGCTCTGCCGGCGCCGCGCGTACATCGCCGAGTTTGCTATGCGCATCACCTTGGCCGCGATGGCCGGATCCGCGCTCACGACGTCGGCGACCCGCGCGAGATCGATTTCCGGGTCCTGGGCGAGCGCAATGACCTGCATGGCCACTGCCGGTGGGGTCGGGAAGGTCGTGCAGGTCCGGAGACGCTGCGCCACTTTTTCGGGTATCTCGTTCATGTCTCGGGCTCCAGTCAGCACGCTTTGTCGCTGTTTCTTTCCAGTGGCATGGTCGGTGGATCGGTGTTCAGGCTTCCAGTGCCTCGCCCTCGGCCCGCGTGGCGGTGCGTTGGGTTCCATAGAGCATCTGGATCAGTCTTGCCTCGCTCTGGCCGATGCGGCAGGTCGAGACGAGTTCGTCGGTGCTGGCGCCATGGCGGGACAGTGCCACGGCTTCGCGCAGGCTGGGGCGGGTCGGCAACGCGGCGGTGCGCTCCCGCTCCGCGACGATATCGGCGAGCTCGGTCGAGGCCCGGGCGAGCTCGGACTCCACCGTGGCGAGCCTCGCGGCGGCGAGATCTGCCGCGACGCGGACCGCGTCGGCCCGCTTCCCGGCGCGGCAGGCCGTGACGAGGCCGGCCAGCGCCAGCAACAGCGTACCGCCGAGCGTGCCCGCGGCCATTGCAACCAACCAGTTGATGCTGATGATCATGTTCGTTTCCCCTCAGGCAAGTTCATCGACGATATGTTCGTGGCCATCAGGCCGTTCGCCGGGGTTCGTGTCCGGCAACTTCCTGTCCTTGCGCCGCGCCGGCGCATCCTTCTTGGCGCCATCGCGCTTGTTGCGGTTCTCGATCCGTCGCGGCCAGTTGCCGGCCAGGGTGGGAGTGACCTGTTCGATCGGCGTCATGGGACGGCCTCCGGTGTGGCGGCGGCAGCGGCGGTCGCCGGTGGTGTGGCCGAGGCGCTGCGGTCGAGGATGAGCAGCACCACGCGCCGGTTGCGGTTGCGACCGTCGGCCGTGGCGTTATCGGCCACTGGCTGGTGTTCGCCTTGTCCGGCCATGCTCATGCGCACCGGATCGACACCGCGGCTTTCGAGCAGGCGCACGATGCGCGCGGCCCGCGCGCCGGACAGTTCCCAGTTGGAGGGAAACTGGGGGGTGGCGATCGGCCGATTGTCGGTGTGGCCCTCGATCCGCAACCGGTGCGGCAGCGGCCGGAGAATATCGGCGATACCGTTGAGTACCTCGACCGCGCCCGATTCGATTTCCGCGCTGCCGCTCGGGAACAGTATGTCCGTCTTGATCTCCACCTCGACCCAGAGCGGCTTGCGGGTGACCGTGACCAGGTTAGTGGCAATCAGCGGCGCCAGCGCTTCCTGGACCTGCTCGGCGAGGTCGCGTGGTGGGGGGGCGGCAGCGGCGGCCTCAGCCTCTTTGCCGTCCTCGAGCCCCATCAGGCCGAAGCGCTCCACGAGACCCGTCTGGTCGTCGTCGCGCTGTGCCGGGAGCTTCATGGCCTGGGAGGGCGACAGGCCCGCGACCGACTCGTCCGTCTTGGCGCGAACGACCTTGTCGCCGATCTGTATCGGTTCGGTGGTCTTCGGTGAGCCGCGGAAGGCCGCCATCATGGAATCCGACAGCACGCGGTACTTGCCCTCGTTCACCGAGGAGACCGCGTACATCACCACGAAGAATGCGAGCAGCAGGGTGATGAGGTCCCCGTAGGGAATGGCCCATGCCTCGTGGTTCGCGTGCTCTTCGTGTTCGTGCCTGCGGGCCATGACCGTGTCTGCTCAGCGCTGCCTCAGCCGATGAAGCTGCGGAGCTTGACCTCCAGGTTGCGTGGGTTTTCACCCTCGGCGATCGCGATGATGCCTTCCAGCACCATCTCCTTGCTGCGACTCTGCGCCTTGATGATCTCCTTCAGCTTGTTGGCCGTCGGCAGGAAAAAGAGGTTGGCGAGCCCGATGCCGTAAATGGTCGCGGTGAACGCAGCGGCGATACCGTGACCGAGTTTGCTCGGATCGGCGAGGTTCTTCATCACCGCGATCAGGCCGAGCACGGCCCCGATAATGCCGAGCGTCGGTGCATAGATCCCCAGGCCCTCGAAGACCTTGGCGCTCTGCGTGTCGGCCTTTTCCCTGGCGTCGAGTTCCAGTTCCATCGTCTCGCGGATCTTCTCCGGCTCGGTGCCGTCTACCAGCATCTGCAGCGCCTTCTTCGAAAAGTCGTCGGACTCCGCCTCGAGTGCCGGCTCCAGGCCGAGCAGGCCCTGCTTGCGCGCGGTCTCGCTCCACTCGACCATCTTGGCGATCAGGGTGTCCGCGTCGATGACCGGAGGCTTGAAGATCCACGGGAAGATCTTCCAGGCGCGGATGAAGGTCGCCTTCGGCGTCTGCACCAGGCTGGAGGCGAGCGTGCCGATGAAGACTATGACGAACGCCGCCGGGTTGAGCAGGGCCGCTACTCCAGCGCCCTTGAGAATGCTCCCGCCCACCAGGGCGACGAGAGCCAGAATCACGCCAGTTGTCGTCAGTGGATCCATCGTTACCTGCTGCTCGACGCCGGTCAGGCGCCATGCCGCTCCCCGTTCCAGTTCTGCAGGCGCGCACGCAACCGCGTGAGCGCCTGGCCGTGGATCTGGCAGACCCGCGACTCGCTGACGCCGAGCGTCTCGCCGATCTCCTTGAGGTTGAGCTCCTCGTCGTAGTACAGCGACATGACCAGCGCCTCGCGTTCCGGCAGGGCGTGGATAGCGGCCGTCATCGCCTCGCGGAACTCATCGGATTCGAGCGCCGCGGACGGTTCATCGACGGGGCTTCCGGCATCCTCCTGGCCGGTGTCCCCGTCGGGGTCGGTTTCGTCGAGGCTGAACATGCGCTGCGTGGTCGTGTCGACCACCATCCGGAAATAATCCTCGAGTGACACGCCGAGTTCCCCCGCGACCTCGCGTGGCGTGGCGTGCTTGCCGGTACGGTTCTCCACCGCGCGGATTGCCGCGGTGAGCTGCCGCTGCTTGCGGTACACGGAGCGCGGTGCCCAGTCGGTGTTTCTGAATTCGTCCAGCATGGCTCCGCGCACACGTATGCTTGCATAAGTCTCGAAGGTCGCTCCCTTCGCGGGCGAGAACTGGCGCGCCGCATCGAGCAGCGCGATCCGCCCGGTCTGGATGAGGTCCTCCAGTTCCATTCCCTCCGGCAGCCGGCCAAGAAGATGGTTGCCGATCTTCTTTACCAGCGGCGCGTATCGCTCCACCAGTTCTTCGGGCCGCAGCTGCCCGGCAAGAGCATAGGCGGAGGCGCTCGTCATGCCAGCGCGTCCTCGGGCTGGCTGGGCAGTTTCAATAGCCGCTCGACGAAGAACTCGATGTTGCCCCGCGCCACGCGGGGTGCGTTCCATCTATCGGCACGGTGGGCCAGTTGCTTTAGGGCCGCCGCGGCGAGGCTGGATGGAAAGGCGGTCACGAACGGGGTCTGCAGCTGCACCGAGCGCCAGACGCGATCGTCGTAGGGGATGCTGCCGGCGTGCTCGAGTGAAACCTGCAGGAAGCGCTCGGTGACCCGCAGCAGTTTCTCGAAGAGCTGCCGCCCGTGGCCGCCTTCGCGGGTCATGTTGGTCACGATGCGGAACCGCGTCACATCGCGTTCCCGGGAGAGGATCTTGATGACGGCATAGGCATCGGTAATGGATGTCGGCTCGTCGCAGACCACGACCACCACCTCGTGGGCCGCCTCGGCAAAGCGCAGCAC
>JAKLLP010000101.1:0-357 GCA_023150055.1 Gammaproteobacteria bacterium
CCGGGATCGCTCTTGCGGCCGGGCGCGATATCGCTGTGGCCGACGATCGGTGCGGGACGCAGCGATGGGGCCCAGCGCCGCAGCGCCTCCACGACCTGCGCCAGGCAGGTGTATTGCTCGGCCGTGTAAGGCACCGTCTCGGTCCCCTCCAGCTCGATACCGATCGAGAAATCGTTGCAGCGTTCGCGTCCGCAGTGCCTGGACAATCCCGCGTGCCAGGCGCGTTTGGTGACCGGGACGCTCTGCACGAGTTCGCCTCCACGTCGAATCAGGAGGTGCGCCGACACCCGCAGCGCGGCCAGCTCGCCGAAGGAAGGATGCGCCGCGGGGTCGAGCTGATTGGTGAACAACGCCTCT
>JAKLLP010000101.1:367-5514 GCA_023150055.1 Gammaproteobacteria bacterium
GACGATCAGTTCCGGCTCACAACCGGGCGGGCGTTCGTCGGCGTTCGGCGAGGGAACCTGCCGCGCGCCGCGCAAAAGCCCGGAATCCGGATCCACTGTAAGCTCGCCTGGAGACATGCATATCCCGGATGACGACGCGAACGGCTCAATTCTAGCCCGATCGTCCGCCGCGCGGATGCATTGACGTCACACCGGCTGCCGACTCACACTGATCCCGACAGCCGCACATTCAAGTTCACATGCCCCTGCGTCGCATCTATTCCGAAGCGCCGCTGCACGCGGGCGCCGCAATATTGCTCGGCGTCGAGGCAGCCAATCACGTCGTGAGGGTACTGCGCCTGCGGCGCGGCGACACGCTTGTGTTATTTGACGGGTCCGGGCGCGACTTCGACGGCGAGATCACCGGCCTGGAACGCGACCAGGTCCGCGTCCGGCTGGGCGAGGCCCGCGCAGTCGACACGGAGTCGCCCCTCGAGATAACCCTTCTACAGGGCATCTGCCGCGGATCCCGCATGGATGTGGTCCTGCAGAAGGCCACCGAGCTCGGCGTGCGCTGCATCGAGCCGCTTCTTACGGAGCGAAGCGTGGTGCGCCTCGACGACGGCCAGGCCCAGCGCAAACGCGAGCACTGGCAACGGATCGCCATTGCGGCTGCCGAGCAGAGCATTCGCAGCCGCCTCCCGCGGGTGGCCATCCCGGCTGCTTTCGAGACCGCGATACCCGCAACGACCGGCTTTGCGACCCGTTTGCTGCTGGACCCTTCGGGCCAGAGCCTCCACCAGCTGCCCGCACCGGCCTCGCCGCTGGCGCTGCTGATCGGCCCCGAGGGCGGCTTGACGGATGCCGAGCGGAGGCTCGCGGTCGATTTCGGCTTTCAGCCCGTGCGGCTCGGCCCGCGCATCCTGCGCACCGAGACGGCGCCGCTGGCCGCGGTGTCGGTGTTGCAGTTTCTCTGCGGAGATTTCTGAAGGGCCGGATCCCGACCCGGACAACGGCGGGCACAGCGGGACATCGACGGCCACCCAGTGGCACGGGACCCGCGGATACCTCTCAGGTGAGCTGTCGCCCGCGCCCCTCGAGGCAGCGATGCAGGAGTTCCTCGACGCGCTCGAGATCAGGAATGAGCGGGTACTCGTTGATCATGCGGATCTGGCACACCACCGGCCCATCGGGCGGCCAGGGCTGTCGGTCGTCGAGCCGGATGACTTCGCGATTGACGCGGACGAGCTGCGGGAAGCCTTCCGTAAGCACGCCGTAGTAGCCGGTGTCGAGCTTGCCGGAAATCGCGTTGAATATGGCGATGCGCGTGCGCCCGCCAGGCACCCCGGCGCTGCGACCGCAGAGCTCCTCGAACGACAGCACCGGCACCTTGAGCGTGGTCCACTGCACGAGGCCACGAAACCACTCAGGCGCCGGGCTGCTGCGCTCGGGCGGCGCGTAGCGGATCACCTCGGCGAGACAGCTGCGGGGTACGATCAGGCGCAGCTGCCGCAGCGGGATCAGCTGGCAGTAGATCTCGTCGATACCCTGTTTCAAGGCGGGTTGCATCGGTCCTCAGGTCTTCTTCAGCTGTTGGCGCACGGCCGCGAGCAGGCCCCGCTCCTGGTAGGGCTTGCCGAGATAGTCGTTGACGCCAACCTCGATCGCCCGGGCCTTGTGCTTTTCGCTGACGCGCGAAGTGATCATCACGATCGGCACATCGGCGGTGTCGGGGTTGTTGCGCACGTGCTTGGCGAACTCGTAGCCATCCATGCGCGGCATCTCGATGTCGAGCAGGATGATATCGGGACGATGGTCCTGCAGTACGCTGATCGCCTCCAGCCCATCCTTTGCCGTGACGACGCGGAAGGAGTTGCGCTCCAGCAGTCGCTGGGTAACGCGGCGCATGGTGATCGAATCATCCACGACCAGTGCCAGCGGACCCAGCGGCGCCGGCTCGGCTACCGGCACCCTCGTCCCCCCCGTGGGCCGGGCACTGCGCACAAGGATGCCCATGTCGAGAATGACCGCGATTCGCCCGTCGCCGAGGATGGTGGCGCCGGCAAGGCCGCGAATGGTGGCCAGTTGCGGGCCGACCGGCTTGACGACGACCTCGCGGCTGTCCTGCATCTCGTCGGTGATCAGCGCCGCGGAGTACTCGCCGGCACGCACGAGGATCACCGACACCCGGCCCTGCTCCTCCGGAATGCGCGAGGGGCCGAGCCCGAGGTACTCGCCGAGGTGGCGGAACTGGTAGGTTTCTCCGCCGTAATCGATACTCGGCTGCGGCGACTCCAGGCGCGCCATGAGCTCGCCGCGCGAAATGCGGATGACACCCTCCACGGTCGGCAGCGGCAGCGCATAGATCTCGGTAGCCACGCGCACGATCAGCGCCTGGGTGACCGCGAGCGTGAACGGCAGCCGGATCGTGAACGTCGTGCCTCGCCCCGGCACCGAGCTGATCCGCAGCGACCCGCCCAGCCGCGCAACTTCGCTGGTCACCACGTCCATGCCAATACCACGGCCGGCAGCCTGCGTCAGCCGGTCTGCCGTGCTGAAGCCCGGTCGCAGTATGAACTGCATGGCCTCCTCGTCGTTGACGACCGCGCCCGGCTCGATGAACCCCAGATCGGCCGCCTTGCGACGCACCGCCGCCACGTCGATGCCCCGGCCATCGTCGGAGAGCTCGACGACAGCTTCCGATCCATCACGCTGCAGGTTGATGAATATGCTGCCGGTAGCCGGCTTACCCGCCGCCTCACGCTCGGCCGGTGTCTCGATGCCGTGCACGATGGCGTTACGCAACATGTGCTCGAACGGGCCGAGCATGCGCTCGAGCACCTGCCGGTCGAGTTCGCCACCGCCCTGGACGTGCAGTTCTGCCCGCTTGCCGACCTCCATTGCGGTCTGGCGGACCAGCCTCGCCAGCCGCGGCGCGTGTTGCTGGAAGGGCACCATGCGGGTGCGCATCAGGCCATCCTGCAGCTCCGTTGCCGTGCGGGACTGCTGCACCAGCAGGGCCTCTGCATCCCGTGCCATGTTCTGCAGCAGATCCTTCAGGCTGTTCACGTCGGTGGTCGTTTCCGCGAGGCTCCGTGAGAGCTGCTGGATGGTGGAATAGCGGTCGAGCTCCAGCGGATCGAAATCCGCACGCGCACCGGGCTCTTCCTGGTGACGGAAGCGGATCTGTGCCTCGGTTTCCATCTCGAGCTTGCGCAATTGCTCGCGCAGCCGGATCACCGTCGCGCCAAGTTCCTCGAGGTTGAACTGGATCAGGCTTACCTGCTGGCTCAGGCGGGACTGGAAAATGCTCAGCTCTCCGGCGTTGTTGAGCAGGTGATCGAGCAGTGCCGAGTCCACCCGTGCCGACTCGCGCCGCTCCGGTAGGCCAGCCCTCGCCGTGGCTTCCTGGCGTGCGGCCGGGGCTGGCGGCGGCGCCGGACGCTCGAGCTCGCGGGCAAGCTCGGCAATGCGGTCGGCCGCCGGCAGCGCGATCTCGGCCAGCGGCATCTCTGGCTCCGGGGCAATCGGTAATGGCTCGGGCTCTGCGGCGGCGTCTGCGGCGTCTGCGGCGATGGCCTGCGGCGACGGCGCCGGCACCTCCAGCTCAATATCGCCTTCAGCCACGAACTCCGACTCCGGCTCGGACTCCGGCTCGCCCTCCGTCGTGGCCACCGGCGGCGGGACAATCGCCTGCGACTCGGCTGCGCCCGGCTTCGGGGCCACTTCGCCGTGCAGCACCGCACGCAGCCGCGCGACGAGCTGCGCCGGCAAGGTCTGCTGTTCGCCGCTCAGCGCCCCCTCGCGCAGCCGATGCAACTGATCGAGGCTTGCCTGCAGCAGTTCGTCGACTACAGGGCTTCGCGGTGTAAGCCCCTCGCTGACGCGGATGAGCAGCGTCTCCAGTTCGTGGCTGAAGTCCCCCATTACGGTGAGGCCGGACATGCGCGCGCCGCCCTTGAGCGTATGCAGGTATCGCTGCAAGTCCGCCAGCGGTTTCTCCACGGGAGCCCCGTCGGCAAGCTGCGCCATCGCGCCGTCGGCGGCTTCAAGCAGTTCAGCGGCCTCCTCGGCGAATATGGCAGCGATCTCCGGATCGAACGGTAATGTGGAGTGAGCCGGCTCGGCACGCTCATCCGCCGGGAAGCGTTGCACGCCCGTGGTATCGGGTCGGGCGCCTGCTGCTGCCTCCTGCGGCGTCGCAAAGACCTCGGGCTCTGCCACGAGCGGGCGTGCGAGCGGCTCCTCCTGCGTCCCGGGTAGCGCGTCCGCCGCGTCCGCATCGATGACTTCCTCGACGTCGAACTCGTCGGGAAATACCGTCTGCTCCTCTCCTGCGGATGCCGGCTCGGCGATGAAGTCAGGCTCGGCCTCGAAATGCACGGACAGTGAGTCGTCGAACGCCGACTCCTCGACCGTCATGCCGACGTCGGACCCGATTACCGGAGCCGATTCGAGGTCCCCGCCGGGAAGCGACGTGTCGCCGCCGATGTCCTCCAGCGACAGCAACAGGTCCGGCTCCCGGGAGCCGCCGGCATCGAGCTCCCCAACCAGCCAATCCGGCTCCCGGTCGGCGGCGGGCAAGTGGAAATCCGGCTCCGGCGGCGAAACTGTTTCTTCAGTGGGCGTCAGGTCGAGATCGACCGACTCCGCGTGCAGCCCGGCCAGTGCCTCGCTGGCGGTCTCTGCCCCGGCAAAGTCGGCGGCATCTGCTACCGATATCTCGCCGGTAAGCTCGATCACCTCGGGCAAGGCGAGTTCCTCGACGACGATAGACGACTCACCTTGCCCGACACCGTCCTCCCCGGCGGCAAGTTCATCGGCCGGGACGTCGCCGGTACGCTCGAGCGGCTCTTCCTGCGGCTGGTCGAGCGCGGCTGCGTGATCACGCAGCCGCTGTTCGAGGTCAGCGGTCTGCGGAATCGGCCGCCAGGGCTCGCCAAGGTAGGCCAGCAAGGCCTCGATGCGCGCGGCCGTATCGCGCAGCGTGGCAATGGTGCCCGGTGGCAGTCGCGCCGGCCGGTTGTAGGCAAGGCTCACCAGTCGGTTGAGCGCCTCACTGAGCGGCAGTCCTATTTCCACCCGCGCCATCGCCATGCTGCCGTTCAGCGTGTGACAGGAGCGGTACAGGCTCTCGGGCACGGCGTAGGCCGCACCCGGCTGGGTGC
>JAKLLP010000101.1:5524-7236 GCA_023150055.1 Gammaproteobacteria bacterium
ACGGGCTCCTGCTCCTCGGCCTCGAGCGCGTGGTGCCGGGCGCGTGGCTCGGCTACGCGTGGATCGCGACGGCGCTCGCGATGCAGGGCGCGGCGCGGCGCTTCCCGCTCGTCTTCCTCGAGGCGGGCGCCGTGATCGCGGCAGGCGCGGGTGCCGGCTCCGCTTGCGGCTGATCGGCAGGCGAGGTCTCAGCAGGTTGGGTTCCCGGCGCAGCGGCAGACTCGGGTTCCAGCGCAGATTCACCCGCTGTTTCAACTGCCTCCTCGGCGACTTCCGCCTGCCGTGGCGCCTCCGTCAGCGCACGCAGCTCGGCGATCAACGCGGGCAGGTCAGCCCGCGGTGGCGAACCGGTCTCGAGTTCCTCGAGCAGTTCGGGCACCACCGAGATCGCCCGCTGCAACAGTGCGAGCATGTGGGGGTTTCGGCGCAGAGTGCCATCGATCAACCGGTTGAAGACCCGCTCGACGTGCCAGCAGCACTCGCCGATCCGGTCGGCGCCGACCATCCGGCCACTGCCTTTCAGCGTATGGAAGGAGCGGCGCAGGCTTGCCAGCGCGTTGCCATCGGCATCGTCGCGCTCCCAGGCCGGATAATCCCTGCCGATGTTGGCGATCTCGTCGCGGGCCTCTTCTATGAAGAGCTCGAGCAGCTCCGGGTCGAGCCGTTCCCGGCCACCACTGAACACCAGGGTCGGTTCCTCCGGCTCGGGGGGCGCGGGTGGCCGCGACAGAACCTGGGTCGCCTCGTACTCGGGCGGCGTCGCCGCTACGGTCGCCGCCTCATCAAGGCTATCGAGACCCGCCAGGATACCGGCGGGCTGACGCGGCTGGCTGCTCACCAGCCCTGCCAGGCAACGCTCGGCGTTGTCGAGCATGTAATTCGGGTCGCTACGCCCCGCCTGGAGGGTTTCCAGGTAGTACTCCAGGCTGACCGTCGCGTCGGCCAGGCGATCCATGCGATGGTCGGAGTCACTGCCCGGGCTGCCCCTGCCGCCCTGGCCAACCTGGCCAACCTGACCATCCTCACGAAGCAGCGCGGCGATCGCCTTCTGCAGGCTTTCGACCACGCCGGCGGCCCGCTCCTTGCCGAGCATCATCAGGCCCGCAGTGATCCCGCGCAGCAGCTCCGGTACCAGGTCGATGGCCCCGGCTTCGCCACGGCGGTCCGTCGCCTGGGCAACCGCCTCCTTTACGCGCGCAAGGTTCACGAGGCACTCACGCACGACGGCTGGTGTGACCTGGTTGAGGTCCGGACCGCGCTCGGCTGGCACGTCGAGCGACACCACGGTCGGCTCGTCCGTGCGGGCCGTGATCATGCCGATCAGGTCGCCTTCCAGCCTGTCCTCCACGCCGAGCAGCGCTGCGGCGATAGACACCAGCGTGTTTTCCTCGGCACGTCGGGCACCCGAGATGAGATCCTGCAGCTCTTCGCGTCGCGTCTGCACGATCTCCCGCAGCTCACCCAGGCCGAGCACGCCCAGCGTGTCGCCGATTTTCTTCAGTAAATCGAGCTGCGGCGCGAGCTCCTCGACACGCTCCATGCCGGTACGCACGAATATGTCGAGGACATCCTTGACCCTCGCCAGGTCCTCCCTGATGGCGCCGGCGACAGTCTGCATGAGCTTGATGCTCGGCCCGGACATGCTCTGGCGCGCCTGCTCCACCTGCGCGTCTCCGGGCATCAGGCCGGAGAGATTGAACGCCGAGCGTATC
>JAKLLP010000102.1 GCA_023150055.1 Gammaproteobacteria bacterium
GGTTGAGGTCGCCGGCGCGGCGCGCGGCCTCGAAATCGAGCTGGGCGCGATCGAGTTCCTCCTTGATATGCGCCGTGCCCTGCAGCGCCGCCTTTTCGGCTTTCCAGATTTCCTCGAGATCGGCGTATTCCTTCTCGAGATCCTGGAGCTGGGCCTCGAGGTCCTGGCGGCGTTTCTTCGAGGCCTCGTCGGACTCCTTCTTCAGCGCCTCGCGCTCGATCTTGAGCTGGATGATGCGCCGGTCGAGGCGGTCCATCTCCTCGGGCTTGGAGTCGATCTCCATGCGGATGCGCGAGGCGGCCTCGTCGATGAGGTCGATCGCCTTGTCCGGGAGCTGGCGGTCGCTGATGTAGCGGTGCGAGAGCGTCGCGGCAGCGACGATCGCCGGGTCCGTGATGCCGACCTTGTGGTGCACCTCGTAGCGCTGCTTCAGCCCGCGCAGGATGGCGATGGTGTCCTCCACGCTCGGCTCGTCGACCAGCACCTTCTGGAAGCGCCGTTCGAGCGCGGCGTCCTTCTCCACGTACTTGCGGTATTCGTCGAGCGTGGTAGCGCCCACGCAGTGCAGTTCGCCACGCGCGAGCGCCGGTTTCAGCATGTTGCCGGCGTCCATGGCGCCCTCGGCCTTGCCGGCGCCGACCATGGTGTGCAGTTCGTCGATGAAGAGAATGATCTGGCCTTCCTGCTTGGCGAGATCGTTCAGCACCGCCTTCAGGCGCTCCTCGAACTCGCCGCGGAACTTGGCGCCGGCGATGAGCGCGCCGAGGTCGAGCGACAGCAGCCGCTTGCCCTTGAGCCCCTCCGGCACCTCGCCGTTCACGATCCGCTGGGCCAGCCCTTCGACAATAGCGGTCTTGCCCACGCCCGGCTCGCCGATCAGCACCGGGTTGTTCTTGGTACGCCGCTGCAGCACCTGGATGGTGCGCCGGATTTCATCGTCGCGGCCGATCACCGGGTCGAGCTTGCCGGATGTCGCCCGCTCGGTAAGGTCGATGGTGTATTTCTCCAGCGCCTGGCGGGTCTCCTCGGCGTTCGGGTCATCGACCCTGGCGCCGCCGCGCATCTCGCCGATCGCCTGGTCCACGGCACCGCGGACCACGCCGCTGTCGGCGAGAATGCGCCCGAGCGCGCCCTTGTCGCCGCAGGCCGCCAGCAAAAACAACTCGCTCGACAGGTACTGGTCGCCGCGCTGCTGGGCAAGCTTGTCGGTCAGGTTCAGCAGACGGCCGAGTTCGTTGGACACGGCGACGTCGCCGCCCGCGCCCTCCACGGTCGGCAGCCGGTCGAGGGCCTCCCCGAGGCGCGAGCGCAGCAGATCGACATTGGCCCCCGCCTTCGCGAGCAGCGGGCGGACGGTGCCGCCGTCCTGGTCGAGCAGCGCGCGCATGAGGTGCAGGGGGTCGATGAACTGGTGGTCGCGGCCGACGGCAAGCGACTGCGCGTCGGCCAGCGCCATCTGGAATTTACTGGTCAGCTTGTCCATCCGCATGCGGGCAGGCTCCGGAGTCGGCAACTTGTTCAAACATGGGGGGTGGCGGGCAGAATTTCAACCTGACCCCAGCCACACCAGCGTCGCCTGCCGGCCGCAGGCGCCGTCGCGTCGATGAGAAAAGAACCGGCGCGGGTCGGCGTAGGTACACAGGTCACCGCCGTAAACACGGGTCACTCCGGCGGCAGCGAGACGACGCCGGGCGAGCAACGGCAGGTCGAGTTGCCAGCGGCCGCGCGCGTTGGCCGTGAAACCCGTCGCTGCGGCGGCGTCGGCGGCGAGGAATGCCGCGCGCACCTCGGGGCCGACCTCGTAGGCCGCGGCCCCGATCGCCGGGCCGATCCAGGCGAGCAGCCGGCCCGCGGCGATACCCCGGTCGGTCAAACGGCCCACGGTGGCCTCGAGCACCCCGGCTGCAAGCCCGCGCCAGCCCGCATGCGCAGCGGCGACATGGGTGCCGCCCTCGTCGCAGAAAATCACCGGCAGGCAATCGGCGGTAAGCACGGCGCAGACCTCGCCGGTGCCGTCCGCGATCATCGCGTCGGCTGCCGCACCGACTCCGCTGGTCTCGACGACCGTCGCGCCGTGCACCTGGCGCAGCCACAGCGGCTCGGCCGCGAGGTCGAGCGCGCGGCGCAGACGGAGCCGGTTCTCCCTGACCGCCGCAGCGGCGTCACCGACGTGGTCACCGAGGTTGAGGCTCGCATACCGGCCGGCGCTCACGCCGCCCGCGCGCGTCGTCGCTGCGGCCCGCACGCAGGCCGGCGCAGGCCAGTCGGGGCGAATCAGCGCGAGGGTTCCGGCCATGGCAGGGATTCGAGCCGGGCCGCGGTTGCCGTTCCGCCCGCAAGCGCCGCGAGCAGATCGCGCATGTCCTGCGGCAGCGCCGCGGAGAAATCCAGCTCTGCTCCGCTCGACGGGTGGGTGAAGCGGATGGCGTTCGCATGCAGGGCCTGACGGTGAAAGCCGCGCAGCGCCGCGATGAGCGCGGCATCGGCGCCGGCGGGCAGCCGCGGCCGCCCGCCATAGGTCGGATCGCCCACGATCGGGAAGCCACGGTGCGCGAAATGCACGCGGATCTGGTGCGTGCGCCCGGTTTCCAGCCGTACCGCGAGGAAGGAATGGACCGCGAAGCGCGCGAGCACCCGGTAGTGCGTCACCGCGGGACGCCCGCCCTCGGTCACCGCCATGCGCGTGCGCTGCACCGGGTGCCGGCCGATCGGCGCCTCGACGGTGCCGCCGGCGGTGACGACGCCGTTGACGATGGCGCGATACTCCCGGCGGATGCGCCGCTCCTGCAGGTCGCGGCTGAGGCGAGTGTGCGCGGCCAGCGTTTTCGCCACCAGGATCAGCCCGCTGGTGTCCTTGTCGAGGCGGTGCAGCAGGCCACTGCGCGGCAACTCGGCAAGGCTCGGCGCGTGGTGGCGCAGGCCGTTCTCGAGGGTGGCATCGCGATTGCCCGCGCCCGGATGCGTAACGACCCCGGCCGGCTTGTTCACGACCAGCACCTGGTCATCCTCGTGCACGATCGCAAAGGCGACCGGCTGCGCAACCACCGCGCCCTCGGCAGGCACCTCGGCCGCGATCTCCACCGCCTGGCCGGCCGCTACCGCCGTCCGCGGGTCGGGCGGCTGCCCGTCGAGACGCACGCAGCCGGCGAGGATCCAGCCCTTCAGGCGCGTGCGCGAGTAATCCGGCAGGAGTTCCGCCAGCACACGATCGAGGCGGCGGCCTTCGTATCCGGCAGGAATGATGAACCGATGCGTGACGCGACTCATGCGCGTCGATTGTAGGGGCTCCTTCAGCCCGGTGCCGCCTGCGCGGCGGCGTGGCAACCCCCGCCGCGGCGACCAGGACCGCTTCCGCTATACTCTGGCGCCTCGCAAAGCGCACCGGATCGTCCGCGATTGAAACTGCCTGAACTCAACAGCCTGTGCCGGGTGACGCTGCGCGGCGCCGCGCTCGTCGCGGTGCTCGCGCTCGCCGCCTGCGCCGGCGACAACGAGCGCGACATGCAGTCGAACGCCGAGCAACTCTTCGTCAAGGCGCGCGACTCCATGGACAACGGCAACTACCGTAACGCCATCGCCTATTACGAGACGCTGGAGGCGCGCTACCCGTTCAGCAACGAGGCAAAGCAGGCCCAGCTCGACCTGATCTACAGCTACTACAAGAACGGCGAGCCCGAGGGCGTCGTCGACGCCGCGACCCAGTTCGAGCGCGAGAACCCGAGCCACCCGCGCGTGGATTACGCGCTGTACATGCGCGGACTCGCCGATTTCCGCGGCCAGCACAACGCGTTCCATCGGCTGCTGAGGGTAGATCTGTCGCGCCGGCCACCGGACGGCGCGCGCGAGGCGTACTCCGCGTTCTCCCAGCTCGTGCAGCGTTACCCGAACAGCCCCTATGCGGCGGATGCCCGTCAGCGGATGATTTTCCTGCGTAACCGGCTTGCCGACCACGAGAATCACGTCGCCCGCTACTACCTCAATCGCGGTGGCTACCTCGCCGCGCTCAATCGCGCGACCTATGCGATGCAGACCTACGATGGCGCTCCCGCGGTGGCCGAGTCCCTGCGTATCATGATCGCCGCCTACAGCGGGCTCGGCATGGAGGACCTCGCCGACGATACCCGCAGGGTGCTGGCCGCGAGCTTCCCCGAGGCCGCGGCGACACAGAAAAAAGCGGAAGAAAGGCCCTGGTACCGGTTATGGTAGAGTCTGGGGGACGGTTCCCGATAGGGGACGGTTCCCTGCAGGGAACCGTCCCCGACTAGTGGCGGTAGCCCGAGGTGATCGGATAGCGCCAGTCGCGACCGAAAGCGCGGCTGGTGATGCGCACGCCGGGAGCCGCCTGGCGGCGCTTGTATTCGGCGCGGCGCACCATCTCGAGCACCCGCGCAACGACGCCGGAATCGAAACCCGCAGCGGCAATGTCATCGACCGAACGGTTTTCCAGCATCAGTGCGTCGAGGATCGGGTCGAGGACGTCATAGGGCGGCAGCGAATCGCTGTCCTTCTGGTCCGGGCGCAGTTCGGCCGACGGCGCGCGCGCGAGTACCCGCTCGGGAATCACCGGCGTGATCGAGTTGCGGTATCGCGCGAGCCGGTACACCAGGGTCTTGGTGCAGTCCTTGATGGGCGCGAAGCCGCCGACCATGTCTCCGTAGAGGGTGGCGTAGCCCACCGCCATCTCGCTCTTGTTGCCCGTGGCGAGCACCATGCGACCGGTGTTGTTGGAGATCGCCATCAGGAGCAGCCCACGACAGCGCGACTGGATGTTCTCCTCCGTCGTGCCCGCCGGCAGCCCCGCGAACAGCGGCGCGAGCGAGCCGCGCGCCGCCGTCACGAGCGGCTCGATCGGGATGACGTGGTGCTGCACGCCGAGTGAGTCGGCCTGCGCACGCGCATCCTCGATGCTGATGGCCGCGGTGTAGTGATAAGGCATCATCACCGTCTGCACGGCCCCGGCGCCCAGCGCATCGACTGCGATCGCCAGGGTCAAGGCCGAGTCGACGCCCCCGGAGAGCCCGAGCACCACCCCGGGAAAACCGTTCTTGCCGACGTAGTCGCGCACGCCCGTGACCAGCGCCATGTAGATGCTCGCGACTTCATCGGCGAGCGGGGCCAGCCTGCCGGGCACGGGTTCGAGGGCCCCGTCGCCGGCGAGTTCGCAGAAGAACAGCCCCTCGCGGAAGGCAGTGGCCCGCATGGCGGTCCGGCCCTCGGCATCGACCAGGCAGGAGCCGCCATCGAAAACCAGTTCGTCCTGGCCGCCCACGAGGTTGGCGTAGGCGATCGGCAGCCCGGTCGCGCGTGCGCGCGCGGCCAGCACCGCCTCGCGTTGCGCCTGCCGGCCCGCCTGGAACGGCGAGCCGTTCAGCGCCACGATGAGCCGCGCGCCGGCGTCACGCAGCGCAAGACAGGGGCCCGGTTCCCAGACGTCCTCGCAGATGGCGATGCCCACGGGCACGCCGCGGACCGGGGCCACCACCGGACGGTCACCGGGCGCGAAGTAGCGCTGTTCGTCGAAGACGCTGTAATTCGGCAACGCGCGCTTGCGGTAAACAACCGGCTCGGCGCCGTCGGCAAACAGCGCGGCGGCGTTGTGGATGGCGGTGTCCGTGTACTCGGGGTAGCCGACCAGCACGGCAATGCCCGCGGCGGCCGCCGCGACCTCGCCGAGCGCCTCGGCGACCTGGCGGCGCATGCCGGCGTGGAACAGCAGGTCCTCCGGCGGGTAGCCGCACAGCGCCAGTTCAGGAAACACCACGAGGTCGGCACCGGCCTCGCGCGCCTCGGCTATCGCACCGACGATCCGCACGCTGTTTTCGCGCACGGCGCCGACTACGAAATCGAACTGGGCGAACGCGATCTTGAGAGGCGTGTTCATGCCCGACATTGTCGCACTCCGAAAGCCACCGGGTCGGGACTGAAGTCCCTCCTACAGGGCTTCGTTCAGCGCCCAATACAGTCGCGGCTGAAACCCATCCCACAGGAGTAGCACCCTGTGGGAGGCACTTCAGTGCCGATGCCTGGTCGGGGCTCAAGCCCCTCCCGGTGCGCAGGCGCCATCCACGAGGACGTTACCCCGCAACCGCGCACCGACCTTTAGCGTTTCGCGGCACGAGAACCGCAACCCATGCAAACGCGTCGAATGCGCCGCCTCACGCGGCGGCCGCCTTCCTGGCCCGGAACACGAGCTCGCCCTCGGCGACGTCGGCCTCGATGGCATCGCCCGGCCGGAAGCTGCCCTTCAGTATGGCCTGAGCCAGCGGGTTTTCGATACGGGTCTGGATCGCGCGCTTGAGCGGACGTGCGCCATAGACAGGATCGAAGCCGGCCTCGGCCAGCCGGTCGAGCGCCAGCTCGCTCAGGTCGAGTGTCATGTCGCGCTCGGCGAGGCGGCGGCGCAGGTAGCCGAGCTGGATCACCACGATCTGGCGAAGCTGCGCCTGCGTCAGCGGATGGAAGACGACGAGATCATCGACCCGGTTGATGAACTCCGGACGGAAATGCTCGCCGACCACCTCCATGACCGCGGCTTTCATGCGCTCGTAATTCTCCTCGCCCGCCATGCGCTGGATGAGCTGCGAGCCGAGGTTCGAGGTCATGACGATCACGGTGTTCCGGAAATCGACCGTGCGCCCCTGCCCGTCGGTGAGCCGCCCGTCATCGAGCACCTGCAGCAGCACGTTGAAGACATCCGGGTGCGCCTTCTCGACCTCGTCGAGCAGCACCACCGAGTAGGGCTTGCGGCGCACCGCTTCGGTGAGATAACCGCCCTCCTCGTAGCCGACGTAGCCAGGCGGCGCGCCGATCATGCGCGCCACGGAATGCTTCTCCATGAACTCCGACATGTCGAGGCGCACGATCGCCTCCTCGGTGTCGAACAGGAACACCGCCAGCGCCTTGCAGAGTTCCGTCTTGCCCACACCGGTCGGCCCGAGGAACAGGAACGAGCCGTTCGGGCGGTTGGGATCGGCCAGTCCCGCGCGCGAACGGCGGATGGCGTCCGCGACCGCGCGCACCGCCTCGTCCTGGCCGACCACGCGCTCGCGCAGCGCCTCCTCCATGCGCAACAGCTTATCGCGCTCGCCCTCGAGCATTTTCGACACCGGGATGCCGGTCCACTTGGAAACGACCTCGGCCACTTCCTCGTCGGTCACCTGGTTGCGCACCAGCGTGCGCTCCTGCTGCTCGGCGCGGGTGGCGGCCTCGAGCCGC
>JAKLLP010000103.1:0-301 GCA_023150055.1 Gammaproteobacteria bacterium
GTCGGCAACGTGCGCAGCATCTTCAACAAGTACGACGGCAACCTCGCCAGCTACGGTAGCGTCGCCTTCATGTTCCGGCGCATGGGCGTGTTCCGCCTCGATCCGGAGGGCATCGACCAGGACGATCTCGAGCTCTACCTCATCGACCATGGCCTGGAGGAGATGGGCGAATCGACCGGGGAGAAGGGCGAACCCCAGCTCGTCATCCGCTGCCTGTTCCCCGAGTTCGGCAACGTGCAGAAAGCCCTCGAGGACCGCGGCCTGACCCCGCTGTCCGCTGAACAGGAGTACATCTGCACGA
>JAKLLP010000103.1:311-7207 GCA_023150055.1 Gammaproteobacteria bacterium
GATCCTTCATGAATAATGCGGGCCAGCGCCGTGGAAAAGGACGCCGACCTTCGCGGCGGCCACCGTCTGCAAGTCCACGAGATGTAACGCTCGACACCCGCTGCACCGACAACACGCAGCGGCGCGGTCGTGCGCACCGCAAGTGTGCTGCCACGGCGCGTCACACGCCGGAATTGCTGGCGATCATGGTTGGCACGAATCCTGCTTCGTCCAATGCCGTATCAGACAGCATCCTTGCAGGAGGCCAACCGCCATGGATCACCGTTGCGGCGAACGACACCCCGCTGGCACCACCGTGCTCGTCAGGCGGCGCGGCTGGGCCGGCTGGGTGGTTGCAGAACTGGAAAACATAAGCGTCAGCGGCGCGCTGCTGAAACTCGAGAGGGGGGAACTGCCTCGCCACGCGCTGGTACGCCTGGAGGCGAGCTCGCCGGGGGAAAGCAGCGGTCGCCTTCTGCATGGCGATGCCGTGGTGGCACGGGCATCCGGCAACCGGGTGGGGCTCGCCTTCGACCGGCTGGCCCCGCCCGGACTGGCGCCGCTGCTTGCAAAGGCGCGGCACAGTGTCGCAGCCCTGTCGGCATACCCCGTCGCGGGTGCGTGCCGCGGGGCGAAAAACCCGCTGCAATTCAACGCCTCATCCGAATCGCTACCGCCGACGAAACGCGAGTGGACAGCCGCCTGACCGGGCTTGGCCCGGCCGGCCGCAGAGGCCGATAATGACCGGAAAAGACGTCCGCCGGAGTTTTCTCATGTACATCAATTTCTGGTACCCCATCGCCCGCAGCAGCGACGTCACCGCGGAGAAGCCTCTGCGGGTGCAGTTGCTCATGCTGCCCTTCGTGGCCTTTCGCGACGAGGACGGCCAGGCGCGCGTCCTCGCCGACACCTGTGTGCACCGCGGCGGCTCCCTCAGCGCCGGCTGGGTCAAACACGGCTGCGTCGTGTGCCCCTATCACGGCTGGACCTTCAGCGGCGATGGCAAGTGCGTGCGGGTGCCCTCGCTCGGCGACGACTCGAAACTGCCGGCGCGCGCCAAGGTGGACAGCTATCCCGTGCAGGAGCGCTACGGCATTGTCTTCGCATTTCTCGGCGATCTGCCGGAGAGCGAGCGCCCGCCGCTCTACGACATCGAGGAATTCGGCACCGGCGAGTGGAAGAGCCAGCTCTACGTGTTCGAACTTGCCGCCTATTACGAGCGGTCGATCGAGAACGGCCTCGACCCTATCCACAACGAGTTCGTCCACCCGGCGCAGGGCGCGCCGATGCTCTCCCCCGAGCGCCAGCGCGAGCCGGTGCCGGTGGAAGACATCCCCTGGGGCAGCAAGTTCTATATCCCCTTTGGCAGCAAGAAGGACCTGAACACCGCGCTCGCCAGCGATCGCACGGGCGAGCGGCTCGGCGCGGCCGGCTCCTGGCACCAGGGGCCGAACCAGCTCGTCACCTGGATCGACCTCACCGCGACCAACTCTTTCCACCAGTACCTGTTCGAGGCGCCGGTGGACGAAGGTCACACGCGCATCTTCTTCGTCAACATGCGCAACTGGCTCACCGAGGAACGGCACGATCAGCGTATCGAGGAGGTGACGCTGAAGGTGGTGCACGAGGACATCGGCGTCCTCGAGAAACTCAACCCGGTCCGCACGCCCGACACCAACACCAAGGAGATCCTCGTCCCCAGCGACTACGCGGTGGTGCGTTACCGCGAGTGGCTGAAGAAATGGGACGCCCGGGGCTGGCGTGTCGACATGAAAGCATTGCGCGAGAAGCTCGGCGACGTCGCCATGGCCATCCCGAGCCCGGCCCGGCGCGAGTCAGGCAACTGGGTGCTCGACACGGTACCGCTCCTCCCCGGCGATGCCGCCGAGGCCGTTAGCAAGCCGGTCGGCAAGCGCGCCTGAGCCGGCGCGCCGTTGCGCGCGCAGCCGGGGTACCGCCACCGATGGCGGGATACTGCGGCCGTAAACGCTCACGGCGCCGGACTCGGCACCCGGCGAGGATACTCAAGGCGCGGGCGTGAGGGCCCCTGCAAAGAAGACAGCCGTCTGTTCGTTGGCGAAACCGATCTGCTCCTGCCAGCCGATCGTGGCCTCGCCGTCGAAGAACTGGTGCGAATACATCGCAAAACCGCGGTGGTTGCCGCCGGGGACTTCGAGATGGCGGACGGCAGCCGGTAGTTTGTCTTTCGCGTCGGCGAGGCGCTCCGGAGGCAGGAGGCCGTCACGATCACCGTGGAGAAAAAGCATCGGCACGGTGAGGGCCGAGAAATCAGCCGGCATCGCGCAGGCCCAGAGCGCCACGGCAGCCACCGCGGGCGCATGCCGCTCGATGAGCGTGAGCGCCGAGAACCCGCCCATCGAGTGCCCGATCACCACCCAGTCACGCACCTCGAAGCGCGCCATGCGCGCCGCGGCCTGGTCTACTGCGCTGATCGAGAGGCGCAGGGCGCCGCGTGGAACGTACACCGTGTAACCGAGCCGGGCGAAATAGGCGGCCGTCATCGCGTAAGCCAGCGGCTTGATGAGGGCGCCGTGCATGATGAGCAGGCCCCGCCCGTTCGCGGCAGTGGGGGTGAACACGATGCTGCCGTCGTCCTCCACCTCGGCGCGATAGCCTGCACCCTGCAGGAAACCGCTCGCCTCCGGCAGCGGTTGACCATCGACCTGGTACCAGCCGAATAACGCCGCCGCGGCGAGCGCCACGACGACGAGGAGAGACAGTCCGATTTTCTTCATGCGCGCGGTCCTGTCGGCTGCAGCACCCCGCCAGCACCGCTTGCGGGCCCGCAGCAGGATAGCGCAATCCCGCCTGCGGTCGGTCAGGTGAAGGTCAGCTCGTCGAAGAGTCGCGACTAAAGTCGCTCCTACAGGGTGCTACTTGGCGGCGGCGTTGAGCGTAGCCGTGTGGTCGCTCCCACAGCGTGCTGCCTGCCGGGCCGTCGGCGGTAGCGCGCCATGAGCTCAAAAAAAAATGAAAGCCCCGCTTGCGCGGGGCTTTCCGTGAGATCGGGCATTCCCAACCTCTGGATCGGTATCTCGCGATCCGTGCCTCTCAACCAGCCAACGAAGGCTGCTCCATTGTCCGACCGAGATGCGAAGGCTGAACGAATACCGTCTTAATCTCACTAGACATTGGATCACCTCCTTCCTGTACGTTGCGACGATGCCGAGTATCCGGGCTCCGCGGCAAAAATCCAAGTGCCGCCCGTCACAAAAAAAAACCCGGCACGAGGCCGGGTTTGTTCATGAGTATATAAGGAGCTTGTGCGTCAGTAGCGAGCCGCGCGGCGGCGCAACAGGCCAAGCCCGCCCAGCGCGGAACCCAGCAGCCAGAACGCCGCGGGAACCGGCACGGCGGCTTCCGTGATCTCGAAGCGACCGGTGAAGCTGTAGGCGTCGGCACCACCTGAACCCAGGAAGGCCAGTCGCACGCCCATCGAGCTGCAGCCGCCGACCAGGCTGCAGTCGAACGAGCCGCTACCCGCGAACGGCCCGTAGGTCGAACTGCCACCCGCCGGGAAGCTGGCGGACGTGCCGATGCCTGTGAACGCGGCCCAGCCGGCGGACGGCCCGGCGGGATTGATCACCGCATCGAGAATGCCAGCCGTATTGGGAGCCACGACGCCGGTCAGTGAACCACCGTTGTCGGGCGATCCATTCGAGAAGCTGCCGGCCAGATCGAGCGTGTAATTCGCCATGCCGGTGATGGTCGGGACGACAGGCGCGCTGAAGGCAGCCGTGAATATGCTCGCCGCACCGAAGTCGACGAACCCGACGCCGAAATTCAGGAACGGATCGAGGTTTCCGTAGGTGTTGCCGCCGATGGTGATCCTGTCCTGATCGACCCCCCAATTACAGTAGAACTGTTGGGCCTCGTCGTCGAAGCCGCAGCTACTCCCCGTCTCGCCTGCGGTGATGCCCGTGGCGAAAAAGTTGCCGTACTCGTCGACGTCGAACTGCACCGAGCCGACGTACTTGACCGGCGCGGTGCCGCCCGAGCCGTTCTGCCAGTAGAGATCAAGGGCAGGGTTGCCGGAAAGTCCGACTGTGGAGGCGACGGCCGTGCCCGCACTGAATGCGGCAAGCGTCGCAACGAGCCTCAGGAAAACGCGCATCGGATCTTCCCCCACGGGGCAGGTCCATCGAGCGACCACCCCAAAGATTGATTGTCATTCTGGTGCATGTCTTCACACCATGCGTCCTCACTCTATCTTCTGTCAGCCCGCCGGGGCAAGACCCGCCGCGATATCCGCTTCACCCATATGGGGGGAGCTGATTTAACGATAACGCAACCGCTTGCAGAACCGGACCTCGCACTGCTCACAACGCGGCGCTGCGGCAACACAGATCTTGCCGTGCTCTTCCCCGGCAAACAGGGTCAACAGCTTACGGACCTCACCTGGAGTGACTCCTGCGTGTCCGGCCCAGGCGGTGAGTTCCGCGTCGCCTTCGCCGGGCCCCATCGGGCGGTGCACGATACCGAGCCGGCCCGGCCCGAGGATCCGTTCCAGCAAGCCGGCAGGCAGGCCGGGCTCGATGGGTATTGCGCCAGCGGCGGCCAGGGCCGCAGTAGCGTCCACGCCGTGGCGCGCGAGCGTCGAGCGGATCTGCTCGAGCAACGCCGCCGGCTCCAGGCGCGCCAGGTTGCGGCGGAACCAGTAGTAGGCCTGCGTCATGCCGCCGCCGACGAGGTCCGGCAGGTCCTCGAACTCCTCGCGCGCAAAGAAGCGCTCCTGCAGCTCCGGCGCGAAGAATGCCTTGATGTCGTCGCGGTCCACCCGGCGTGGGCCCATCCTGCCGTTTGCCTGACCGGGGAAGCGCGGATGCCAGTGCAGCAGCAGGAAGTCGCCGTCGCGGGCGAGCGCCGCGAGCAGTCGCTCGCGGTAGGCGCCGTGGCGCACCGGGTCCATGTTGTGCAGCAGGCCGTGGTCGAGCACGAGATCGAATGCACCGGGCACCTGCCACTCGGTGATGTCCGCTTCCACCACGTCGACCCCCACCCCTGCTTTGCGGGCACGCTCGGTGGTGTATTCCAGCGCCTTTGGCATGAAATCGAGCGCGGTCACCCGCCAGCCCCGGGAGGCGAGGAACACGGAATCCGTGCCGGCCCCGCAGCCGATGTCGAGCGCGCGGCCGGGCGGCCGCTGCCGGGTGATCTCGGCGAGGAACAGCGTCGGCTCCTCGTGCGCCCACGGCAGGTCCTGCCAGCTCTTCGCCCAGTCGTAGGTCGCGAAAAAGGTTTTTTTCTCTTGTGTGCTCATGCCTGCGCTCTCGAAACAGCTCCTGCGGGAGCGGAGTGATGGACCCGGCGCCAGTATGCCGCCAGGGCCCCGCTGCGACTATCCTGCACCCATGGCAGGGCTGTCGAAATCGCGCCTGATGTCGTATCTGCAGTGCCCGCGGCGGCTGTGGCTGGAAAAGCATCGCCCCGACCTCGCGCGGGTGAGCGCGGCAACCCAGGCGGCCTTCGACACCGGTCACGAGATCGGCGACGTCGCCCGGCACCTCTATGACCCCGAGGGCACCGGCACGTTGGTCGGCATGGAGCGCGGCATGAGCGGTGCGCTGCGGGCAACTCGTGCGGCACTCGAACGTCCGGACGCCACACCGCTCTTCGAGGCCACCTTCGAGCGTGCCGGGCTGCTGGTGCGCACTGACGTGCTCGACCGCGCCCGCGGGCGGCTCATCGAGGTGAAGGCCTCCACCGCGGTGAAGGACGAGCACGTCACCGACTGCGCGATCCAGTCCTGGGTGCTCGAGTCATCGGCCGCGCGACCGGCCGAGGTGCTGCTCGCCCACGTCGACAACCGCTTCACCTACCGGGGCGACGGCGATTACCGCGGGTTGCTCGTCGAGCAGGACCTGACGGCGGCCGTCGCGCCGCTGCGCCAGCGGGTGCCGGAGTGGCTCGATGGCGCGCGACGCGCGCTCGCCGGAGCCGAGCCTGACATCCGCATCGGCAGCCGCTGCCGCACGCCCTACGAGTGCCCGTTCACGCGCCACTGCTGGCCGCAGACCGACTATCCCCTGACCACGCTGCCCGGCATCGGCCGACGGCTCGATCAACTGGTCGCGGCCGGCTACACCGACATCCGCGATCTACCCGAGGAACGCGTCGGCAGTGGCGATGCGTTGCGGGCCTGGCGCGCGGCGCGCTCGGGCGAGCCGGTCATCGACGGCAGTGCGTGGGCGGCGCTGGCCGCGCTCGGCTGGCCCCGCTATTACCTCGACTTCGAGACCATCAACCCGGCGGTGCCGCTCTGGGCCGGCACGCGCCCTTACCAGCAAGTGCCGTTCCAGTGGTCGCTGCACGTCGAGCGGGAGAGCGGCGCCGTCGATCACGCCGAGTTCCTCGATCTGTCCGGCGAGCTGCCCGCCCGCGCGGCCGCTACCGCGCTCATCGAGGCCACGGGCAGCGACGGGCCGGTGCTGACGTACACGGCTTTCGAGAAGATGTGCCTCGACACGCTCGCCGAGCTCTGCCCGGATCTTCCAGCAGCATTGCAGCGTCTCGGCGAGCGGCTCATCGACCTGCATCCGATCGTCAAGGCGAGCTACTACCACCCCGCCATGAAAGGCAGCTGGTCCATCAAGGCGCTGCTGCCGACGCTCGCGCCCGACATGGACTACGCACGCCTCGATGGCGTGCGCGCGGGCGGCGAGGCGCAGCAGGCCTTCCGCGAGGCGATCGCGCCCGGCACCACGGCGGAGAGACACGCGGAACTGCGCGAGCAACTGCTGCGCTACTGCGCGCACGACACGCTGGCGATGGTGCGGATCGCGGGCTTCCTCGCCGCTGCCTGACGGGCGCTTCCGCGGCCGGAGCGGCTGCTACGGGGTGGTCAACGCGCCGGGCGCCAGCCGGCAGACTGCGCTTCCTTCTCCGAGCAGAACCAG
>JAKLLP010000104.1 GCA_023150055.1 Gammaproteobacteria bacterium
GTGACCGAGCCAGCGCAAGGCTGGCAACGCCGTAAAACCCTCGCGGAAGCGCTGCACCCGGCCACCCTCCTGGTCTACGGCGATCAACAGCGCCGGCTGACGCACCGAGCGGATGGCCGCAGTCAGCTCCCGCAGCTGCCCGCGATCGCTGAAGTTCCGCGAGAAGAGTATGACGCCACCAACCAGCGGATCGCGCAGCCGTTCGACTTCCGGCGGAGTGAGCCGCAAGCCCTGCACATCGATCATCAACGGGCCGAGCGTCATGTCACATCAGGGCACGATGTCAACGGAGGTCCCTGCCCCCACCATGTCGTAAAGGCGAATCACTTCGCGATTGCGCATTCTGATGCAGCCATGGGAAAAAGGCACGCCCATCGGCTCGACATCAGGCGTGCCGTGAATGTAGATATAGCGGCACATGCTGTCCACATCGGCGAACCGGTTGCGCCCCGGTTCGCAGCCCGACAGCCAGAGTATCCGGCTGAGGATCCAGTCGCGGCCCGGATGGGCGGCGGCAAGCTCGGCGCTCCAGATCTCTCCCGTCGGCCGGCGCCCCCTCAGCACCGCTCCGGCGGGAAGTCCCGCTCCGATCATGGCCCGGATCCGGTGCCTGCCTCGCGGGGTACAGGAGCTGTCCTGTTTTTCTCCCGGACCATAACGTGAAGTGGATACGGCAAAACGCTCGAGGCGCTGCCCGCCGTCGATTACGTCCAGATTTTGCCTGCTCAGATTGATGACCAGTCCGACCATGCTGCCGTCATCAGTCCTTCTCGAACAATCCTATGGATTCGCTGTGACCGGTATGGGGAAACATATCGAGGATACCGGCCGCTTTGAACCGGTAGCCGAGGTCCTTCACCAACACGCCTGCATCGCGCGCCAGTGTCGCCGGGTGACAGGACACATAGACGATGCGGCTGACCCCGGCACGCGCCAGCACGGGCAGCACCACGGCCGCACCCGCCCGCGGAGGGTCGAGCAATGCCGCATCGAACGACCCCCCGCGCTCATGCCCTGTATGCCACGCAATGGCCTCTGCCGGCGACGAGAGATCCGCGGCGCGGAAGGTCGTGTTTTCCAGGCCATTACGTTGCGCGTTGCCGCGCGCGCGCTCCACCATCGCAGCGCTGCCCTCCACACCCAGCACCTGGGCTACGCGTCGCGCGACCGGCAATGAAAAGTTGCCGATGCCGCAAAAGAGGTCGACGACACGCATCGCGGCAGTCGGCTGCAGAAGATCCAGCGCGAGACTGACCATCCGGCGATTGACCATCTCGTTGACCTGGATAAAGTCGACCGGCAGGAACCCCAGCTTGAGCTCGTGCTCCGGCAACGAATACCACAGCTCGGCATCGTCACGCCCGGAGTCCAGCGGTACGATTTGCTCCGGCCCGCCCCTCTGCAGCAGGATCCGCAGATCGTGCTGGTCCCGGAATCGCCGCAGCGCCTGGATGTCGCCCGCCGTTGGCTCGTCGAGCACCCGGAATACCAGCGCCACCGCATTGTCCGCAACCGCCACCTCGACCTGGGGAATTCGCCCGGCGACGCTCAGGCCACCGATGAGCTCGCTCAGGAGGCCCGGCATTTCGGCAAGCCGCGGATGCAGTACGTGGCAGCGCTCCATCTCGGTGACCTTCGAGCTGCCACGCTCGGAAAACCCCACCAGCACGCGGCCTTTGCCGGCAACGAAGCGCACTGCCAGGCGCGCCCGACGCCGGTACCCCCAGGCGGGCCCGGCCACCGCGGGCATTACCCGGCCGGGACTGACGTTACCGATCCGTCTCAACGTCTCGACCAGGTCAGCCTCCTTGAGAGCCATCTGTGCCGTGCCGGAGAGATGTTGCAGGCTGCAGCCCCCGCAGCGCCCGAATACGCTACACGGCGGCTCTACGCGGTCGGCGGAGACCGCGCTCACCCCGACCAGCTCCGCCTCATCGTAATTGCGGCGAGCGCGCACCCGGCGCAGGGAGACAATCTCGCCGCGCAACGCTCCCGCGATAAACACGCGCTTGCCGTCAATGCTGGCGATTCCGTGACCGTCTGGCGTGGTATCGATCACCTCGGCTGTCTCGGTCGCTGTGCCATGAAGCCTGCGGACTGCGCGGCGACCGCTCAAGCGGATTCCTCCTGGCCCGTTCTCTCCCAGGCCTCGATAAACTCCCGCAGGTGGGGTTGACCGGACTCGGCCAGCGATCGCCGCACGCGCTCGATTTCGTGCGCGAGCCCCTTGTCGTCGAGATGACCACGCAGGTACTCGAAGCGCAGGTAGACGAGATAGGTGTTGAGGGCATCTGTCTCGCAATAATTTCGAATCGCGACGATTTCACCCTGCTGGTAGCTCTCCCAGACCTTACTGCCATCCATGCCCATTTTTCCGGGAAACCCCAGCATGATGGAAACTTTATCCAGGCCTGCACGACCGCGGTTCTGGTATGCGGCGATGACATCCATCAGGTCGATATGCCGCCAGTGGAATCGTCCGAGATAATTATTGAACCGAAAATCGCGGTCCTCGTCGCCCACATCCCAGTAACGTCGCGATGCCACCTTGTGAAGCAGGGCCCGGTAATGAAGCACCGGCAGATCGAATCCGGAGCCATTCCATGACACCAGCTCGGGCGTATAGCGGTCTATGCCATCGAAGAATCGTCGCACCAGATCCCGTTCATCACTTTCCGGCGCGCCCAGGCTCCAGACCCGGAGCTCTTCCCCCCGGCGCATCACGACCGATATGGCAACGATGCGGTGCTGATAAAGCGGCAGAAAATCGGTGCCGGCATCCTGCATCTGCCGGAACATCATCGCCTTGGCCACGTCCGCGTCGTCGATCCCCTCGAGCCCGTACAGGCGCCGGCCGAGCGCCACGTCCGGCACAGTCTCGATGTCAAACGCGAGCGTCGTCATGTCCCATTCTCCCATCCCTGCGCATGAGAACCGCAACCGCCACCACGAGACCGGCCTCATCGGACAGCGTAAGATGCCCGTCGCCGATACCAAGCTCCTCGCAGAGACGTTGCCCGCGCGTAGAAAAGATGATTTCCGGCCGGCCGAAGCGGTCCGGCTTCACCCCGGCATCCCTGATCCACATGCCGTTCGCAAAGCCGGTACCCATGGCCTTCACGATCGCTTCCTTGGCTGCGAACCGCATGGCCAGGAAGCGCACTGGATTGCGAGTTGCCCCGAACATCGACAACTCCTCCGGCATCAGCAGCCGCACGGCAAAACGCTCCCCAAACCGCTGATAGGCCTCGTCGATACGCTTGCGCTCGAGAATGTCCGTACCGATACCGAAGATCATTGCGATATTTCGCGCGCCTGCACCATGAGGCGCTTCATCTGCGCCACCGCCGCCGCGAAACCCTCGAAGACCGCACGGGCGACGATTGCATGACCAATGTTGATCTCATTGATAGCCGCGATTGCCGCAACCGCACCCACATTGTGATAATTCAATCCATGGCCTGCATGGGCCTCGATGCCTTGCCGCCTTGCATGTTCAGCAGCGCGCCGCACGCGTTGCAGCTCCGCCGCACGCTGACGATCGTCGCTGGCATCGGCGTACCGGCCGGTATGCAGTTCAATGACGCGGGCGCCAGCCTCGATACTGGCATCCACCTGCGCGGGATCGGGGTCTATGAAGGGAGCGACACGGATGCCGGCGGAGGCCAGCCTGGCGCAGGCCTCCCGCACCCGGCCGACATCGCCCGCAACATCGAGTCCTCCCTCGGTAGTCAACTCTTCACGACGCTCCGGCACCAGGCATGCGTCGGCCGGTCGCAACGCAACCGCAATATCGAGTACCGGTGTGGCGATTGCCAGCTCCAGGTTCATCCGTGTCTGCAAAGTGCGCCCCAGCAGTTCGAGGTCGCGCTCCTGGATGTGCCTGCGGTCCTCCCGCAGGTGCACGGTAATGCTGTCGGCACCGGCCTGCTCAGCCACCCAGGCCGCCATCACCGGATCCGGATAGCGCGTCCCGCGCGCCTGGCGCAGGGTTGCGACATGGTCCACGTTGACGCCCAGGAGTAACGGCTCGACGATCTTCATAGGCTGACATTGTGACCGAAAACGGGGCCTGCTCGCGACGCCTGCTGTCGCGCGATGGCGCCTGCCGGCATGCGCAAGCTGCTGGATCCTTGCGCGGCTGGTCTTGTAGCCTCCGGGGGCGGATGCCCCGGACGCGGAACTGCCTGCGTCGCAGGCCTGCGCTATCCGGTCCGCCGGCAATTGCCGGGCGGGCAGCCCTCGCCTGCCATCAAGTCGGGACGGCGCATGAGCACGGAACCCGACTTCAGCGGCGCATGGCCAGGAAAACCTGGCGGGTGCGCAGAGGCTTACCGTCGAGATGATGATCGATCACGATGCGAAGCAGACGTCGCGCGGCTCTCAGGCAAAGCGGATCGCTGAAACAACCCCGACCTATAGCAAGAAGTTGCTCACCCGAGAAGGTCAGCTCCGCCTCGCCGGCTGCCGGGACCGGACCACGGTCCGCGACATAGACATAGGAACGTGCCGGATCGAGCCTCTCGCCACTGCTGGCATCGTGGTCGAGGTTCAGGCCATAACCGGTTTCGGCCAGCAGTCGGACCTCGAAGCGACGCAGGGCCGGCTCAGGCTCTGCAGGCTCGCACGCGAGCGTCGCGAGCAACGACTCGTACGCGCTGAACAGCGCCGGGTGTGGATCGGCGCGATGGAGGAAACGCAGCAACAACTCGTTAGCGTAAAAGCCGGACATCAGCGCATTACCCGCCAGGGGCTGCGCGGATCCAGCCGCCTCTGCGCCACGCAGGCTGAGCAGCGTGCCGCCCCGCCCCGACCAGGACAGCGACAGAGGCTGAAACGGCTGCAGGATCGCCCGCAATCCCGTTTTTGGCCGACGCATACCTCGCGCGAGAACGCTGAGACGTCCATGATCGCCGGCAAACACATCGAGCAGTTCGCTCGTCTCGCGCCAGGGCCGGGAGTGCAGCACATAGCTGCGGGCGAGAGCCACCCGCTCGAGGGCACTCATGACTCAGCGTCGTAGCCGAGCTGACGCAAACTCCGCGCATCGTCCGCCCAGTTTCGCCGCACCCGCACGTGCGTCTGCAGAAACACCTTGCGACCCAGCAGCTGTTCCAGGTCGATGCGCGCGGCCTGGCCGATCGCCTTCAACGTCTCACCGCCACGGCCAATGACTATAGGCCGTTGGGATGCTTTGGCAACCAGGATCTGCGCGGCGATCCTGACCAGGCTGTCGCCCTGATCGACCGCGAGGATCTCCACCGCCAGGCCGTAGGGCAGCTCACGATCCAGCGCGGCCATGAGCTTCTCACGCAATACCTCGCCGATACGAAAGTCGCGACCGCGGTCTGTACGCATCTCCTGCGGATAAAGCTGGGCGCCTGTCGGCAGATGCTCGAGTACGACTGTCATGAGGGTCTCGAGATTATCACCGCTCTGCGCGCAGACCGGCACGATCGCCGCGAACTCCCGCTTTTTCTGGCAGTCCTCCAGCAAGGGCAGCAGCACGCTACGCGGCCGCACGAGATCGACCTTGTTGACCACCAGAACGACCGGTACACGCACCCCGGCGAGCCGCTCGAGCACATGGCTGTCACCACCCCGCCACTGCTGCCCTTCGATGACGAACAGGACCAGATCCGCATCGACCAGCGAGCCGGTGGCCGCCCGATTCATGGCGCGATTGATGAGCTTGCGCGCCGTGGCATGTAAGCCTGGCGTGTCGACAAAGATGATCTGGCTGTCCGCGCGGCTGCGAATGCCGAGTATGCGCTGGCGCGTGGTCTGCGGTTTGGCCGTCACGATGCTGACCTTCTCGCCCACCAGCGCGTTGACCAGCGTGGATTTACCGACGTTTGGTCGTCCGACAACGGCGACAAAACCCGAGCGGAAATCTGCCATGACTCAGTGCCTTGGCGACGAGATGCCGGCCAGGTGCTCCAGCGCGCAGCTTGCCGCATCCTGCTCAGCCAGGCGCCGGCTAAGACCTCGTCCCACGACCTGTAATTGCGGCGCTTCTATTGCGCACAGGACCTCGAAGGTCTGCGCATGGGCCGCTCCCGCGACGGCCTGGACCTGGTAGTGCGGTAGCGGATGGCCCCGGGCCTGCAGCCACTCCTGCAGCCGGGTCTTGGCGTCGATCAACTCTTCCTCTGGCGGCAGGTGATCGAGCCGGGATCCGTAGAGGCGCAGGATCACATCTTCCACGGCGGCCATGCCACCGTCGAGAAAAACCGCACCGACTACCGCCTCGAGGGCATTCGACAACGTCGAGGAACGCTGGTGCCCGCCCGTGCGGGACTCACCACTACCGAGGTAGATAAACTGCCCAAGATCGATTTCTCGCGCGATTTCAGCCAGCGTAACGCCACGCACGAGCCGGGCCCTCATCCTGCTCATCACGCCCTCTCCGGCATCGGGCAACCGATGGAACAAGGCCTTGGCGATGACCGCACCGAGCACTGCGTCGCCGAGAAACTCCAATCGCTCGTTGTTGCGTACGGACGCGCTGCGGTGAGTCAATGCGAGATCGAGGAGATCATCGGCTGCAAACCGATAGCCGAGCCTGCGCTCCGCCCAGAGCGCGCGCGGAATCACAGCTGGATCTCGACCTCGTCGCTGAAGTCAACGAGCAGGTATACGTTGCCTACGAATGGCTCGGTTCTGTCGTAGGCAGCAGTAACCCGAAAACCGCTGTCGATCTTCTCGATCTGGAAGTCCTTGGCCTTGAGCGCATCGATCATCTCGATGTTGATCCGCTTGTCGATCGACCGGCGGATCAACTGAGGGTTCGGGCCATTGCCATCCAGCTCGTCCTTGACGTCGGCCAGCACGCGCTTGATCTTCATGTTCTGCAGGTAATGGGGAGTGAGTTTCAAAGCCCCCAGCCCGAGCAGGCCGACGATAGCCGCCAGCAACACGAACCCGACCAGTGTGATGCCCTTCTGCCTGGAATACATATGAGGATACTCCCTGACTGGAGCGGGGAACCCACCCCCACGATGACTCACGAATGCCGCGCCCCGCGCGAGGGCCCACAACAGCGGTCAAAAAAACATTCCGCGCGACCATTGTCAATGAATCAGGCCACCAAACCGGCGCCTGACCGCTGCGCTCACCTGACCTCGACGCCGATCCGGCTCCACTTGGGCATGTGAGGGAAGTCCCAGCTCATCCAGATCCGCACCGCCCGACCCACCA
>JAKLLP010000105.1:0-6748 GCA_023150055.1 Gammaproteobacteria bacterium
ATCACGAACGAGCAATGACGGCATGAACGGTCTCCCACTCGGCGTGGTTGCGAAACTTTCCTGCGGCGACTGTACCGCGCGCGGCGGCTGCGGGCCCGCGTGCGGACCGGATGACGGCAGCGCGGTTCGCGCTGTGGACACCCGTATGTCGATGCGGCTCGCGGGCGTCGTCGTCATCGCAGATCGCCGGTATCGTGCGGACGGCTGCGCGAGAAGAAGCTCGCGCACAGCACGCGATCCGTGCCCGGTTTGCTGTGCCCGGCCGGGCTGCGGCAGTAGACTGCGCCCGGTCAGTTTCAATCGGACCAACGAAGAAAGGTGTTGATGGCCGCGTCCAGTTCGTCGGGTTCGATCGGGTATGGTGGCCCAGGGCGATTCGGATCCCTGAGTGCCGGGCAGTATTTCGAGGTGCGGCGCGACGGCCCCGGCTTCAATACGCGTGGCGAGGCCTCGGTCTTTATCGGGCACAGCCTGCCTGGGGGCAGCGCAAACCGGCCGGACGGCGCCTGGTTACGTTGGCACTGGGACGGCCGCGAACTCACCGTCGAAGGCGACCGGTACGGACTGATCCCGGCGTACTACGCGCTGGACGCGCACCGCTTCGCGCTGTCGACCTCGATCCATCGGTTGCTGGAGGAGGGCGTATCCGCCGAACCGGATGAGGAGGCCCTGGCGGTTTTTCTTCGCTGTGGCGTGTTCCTCGGCGAGGACACTCCCTTTCGCGCCATCCGTGCCCTGCCACCGGGCGGCCACTACGTCTGGCGGGGCGAAGCGGTCCCGCCAGTCGCCACCCTGCCGCTGGCCACCGCGCTGACGGGTATGAGCCGGGACGCGGCGCTCGAAAGATTCGCCGATCTGATGCGCGATGCGATCGCACGGCGCAGCGAGGCGGTCGGGGACTTCGCGGTGGCGCTGTCCGGCGGAATGGACTCCAGACACATCCTGCTGGAACTCTGTCGCCTGGGCCGCAGGCCACGATTCACCGTCACCGCCCGCGCCTACCGCGGCATGCCGAGTCGCGACGTCGACATTGCGCGCAGCATCAGCGAGTCGCTGGGTATTCCCCATCGCATCATCGATCAGGACGAGGACTGGCTCGCGCTCGAATTGCGCCGCAACGTCCGCACCCACTACTGCACCCTCGAACACGATTGGAGCATCCCGATTGCCGAGCAACTGGGCCCGGACGCCGGCGTCGTCCATGACGGCATCGGTGGCGACGTGTTCACCGACTGCCGGAGCATCACCACCGAGTGGCGCCTGGCGGCGTTCCGTGACGGTCGTTTCGATGAGCTCGCCGCGGAATTCCTCGGGCACAAAGCCGCTCCTCGTCAATTCCTGGCGCCGGAGTTTCGCGAGCGCTGCAGCTGGGAGCGGGCCGTGGCACGCGTCAGCCGGGAGTTCGCCCGCTTTGCCGCGGCGCCCAACCCCCCGGCGGCCTTCTGGTTCTGGAACCGGACGCGGCGCGTCGTGGCGCTCGCCCCGTTCGGCGTCTGGCAGCGCGCTTTCCACGTGCTCGCCCCCTACCTCGACGAGCAGGTTTTCGACTTCATGGCCAGCCTGCCTGCTGAAATGGTCGGTGATTACGGCTTTCATGCCGACAGCCTGGCACGCGAGTTTCCTGCGTTCGCGCAGGTGGGCTATTACTCGGAAGCAAATCCGGCACCGCCGGTCGGCTGGCCCGGCTACCGCCAGATGGCCGCACAGGCACTGCGCCACCTCCTGCGCCAACCACGGGGCCGCTTGCTCTCCCGTGGCTACGTACTGCCCCGGCTCGGGTGGGCGCTGGTCGATGCACGCTACTGTCGGGAGTCCGCCTGGCTGCCGCCCTTGGCGGTTTATCTGAGTCAGCTCGAGGCTGGCCGCCACGCCGACGAGAACAGGCGCAGGACATCGAGCACAAAGCGGCGCTCGACCAGCCAGATCACCGACGCGTAGCTGAGCGCCCCTGCGGCGATCGTGAGCAGTACCCGCGCGAGCGGCTGCCCGGAGAGCATCACACCGAGGCTCGCCTGGACCAGCGTCACCACGATCGCCATCGCAGCCACGGCGATCAAGGGGCGGGTGAGACAACCGAACAGGTCGTCCCATCCCAGGTTGACCTCGCGGATCATGCGGCCGGTCAGCCAGGCGAGTCCCAGTGGATAGACCAGCACCCAGGCGAGGGCCACGCCGATTTCGCCGGCCCACACGCTGCCGGCCCAGAAAGCCACCGGCATGATCAACAACTGCGCGAGGCTGTAACGGAACATCAGGTCCGGGCGATACCGCGCCATCAGCACCGGTGCCTGCAGCACGGCTAAGGAACTGACGATCCCATAGGCGCACAGTATCTGGAGGATCGGCACGGCGGCCGCCCACTTGGCGGTGAGAACGAGGGGCACGAGATCCGGGGCGACCAGTGCCAGCCCGACGTACATCGGCAGGGCGAGCAGCATCACCAGCTTCAGGCTGCGCAAGAGCGAGTAGCGCAGCCCGCGCAGATCGGCCTGGTTCTGGGCCATGGCCGGGTAGGCGATCTCGTTCACCATGCTGAAGAGCCGCTCGATGGGGAACGCGACGAGTTGCATCGCCATCGAGTAGATGCCGACGCCGCCGGCAGTGACCTGGTGGCCGAGCATGACGATGTCGCTCTGCTGGTAGACCGTCCAGCACACCCGGCTGCCGAGGGTGTGGCGGGCAAAATCGATCATCTCGCGCACCCGTGAGGATCCAGCGTCGAGCCCCGGCATCCAGCGGGTGCTGACGAACATGGCGATGGTCTGTACCACCGCCATCACCAGCACGGATGCGACCAGGGCCCACACGCCGGCGCCGGCCACCGCGAGGCCGATGACGGTCGGGATGGACAGAGCGGCCGCGGCGATGTGGGCGCGCGCGATGCTGTCAAAGCGCATCTCCCGGCGCAGCAAGGCGTCGGGCACGACGCGCAGCGTGGAAACCGGCAGCGCGAGACCGGCAGTACGCAACACGGAGGGGACAGCGGCGTTGTCGAACCACTGCCCGATCAGCGGAGCGCACACGTAGAGGATGGCGTAGAGGACAAGCGCGAGCACGAGCGACAACCAGAAGCAGCCGTTCAGTTCGCGCCGTTCGATGGCGGGGAACTGGATGATGGCGCTGCCGATGCCGAACTCGCTGAACATGGCCGACACGCCGACGAGCAGAGTCACCACGGCCATCGTTCCGTAGTCGGACGGGTCGAGAATGCGCACTACGGCCAGCGTGCTCAACAGCGAGAGGAACTGGACCACGGTCTTGGACGATGCCAGCCACAGCATGGAATGGGCCATGCGCTGCTTGAGCGTGTTCGCCGGCGGGCGGGTCGTATCCATCAGCGCTTCCGGAGGGCAGGGGGCCGGCAGACTAGGGTCGGCACGGTTGGTTGCGCCTGGCTGCAGGTCTGACCGGGGGCGGCTCACCGACGCAATCGCCATTCAATCGCAAACGCAAGGCCATTGCCAAGACCCATCTCACAGAGTCTTGCACGCAACGAGTCTATGCCGCCTTGGACCGCCGGTCCCGGCTCCGCGCACCGAGCGCGGCGTGCTTGCGGCTCGCGGCCTCCACTTCCTCCATCAGCCTGGTCGGCGGAGTGTGATCCATGCGGCTCCCAATCTGCCCGTGGCCGGATGGCGGCTATTCCGCCTCGATGCGGCGTGCGGGCAACAGGCCGGAGACACCGGTGTTAAAGTTTCGCCGAGAGGGCGACGTCGCCGCCCCGGCAGTAACCACCGGGCAACGACAGCAGTTTGCGTGGCGTCCCGCAAGTACATTGACGGTCTGCGATAAGCGGACCGCCCGGAGGCGGGGGTCTCCGCCCAAAGCGAGTATCGATGAACGAGGGCGGGAGCGACGGCGGAGACCTCCCGCCGCAAGGGCGGTCATGTAGGGCAAGTTATTTGCGGGACGCCACACTAGCGCAACCGTGACAGTGGCGCCGCCGGCGCCGGAGTGAGGGACCCATGGAGTACACACTGAAGCAACGCGGGCGGGCGTCCATGTCGTTTCTCGTGGACCTCGGCGTGCACAGCCAGCGCCTCGAGCAGCAGGCCGACGCTTTCGCCGCCCGGCACGGGCTGACGGCGGGTCTTCCCGAGGACCCGGAAGGCCTGCAGGCGCGGCTCGCTCCGGCCATGCAGGAGTCGGCCGCATTTCGCCTGCTGCGCATGGTGCGCGAGTGGCAGCTCGACTCGCACGGGCCGCTCGCCGTGGCGGCTTTCGAGGAAATACGGGCGGATATCGAACCCGCCCTGCAGGCCTTGCAGCAGGGTCCGACACAGATCCGTTACAACCCGCAGATGCCGGTGCCGGCGTACTGGCACGGTCAGGAATTCCACCGCACGGCGGGTGGCTGGGACGGCCATGACTACATGGGCTTCGTTCACGGTGAGCTGATTCACCGGCGCATGGTGGATGAGGCGCGTGAAGGAGTGATCCTGAAACAGCGGGCCGCCGCCGCCAGGCTGGTGCCCCTGGCAGCTCCGCGCCGCATCCTCGACATGGGCTGCGGCAGCGGTCAGCACACCGAGGGGCTCGCCGTGGCCTTCCCCGAGGCCGAGATCTGGGGCTGCGACATCAGCGCGCGCCAGCTCGAAGAAGCGCAGCGGCGCGCCAACGCGCATGGCCTGCGCTGGCAGCTGGTGCAGGCCGCCGCGGAAGATACCGGCCTGCCCGCGGCGCACTTCGACTACGTGACTTCCTACGCAATGTTTCACGAGTGTCCCGTGGAGGCGCAGCGGGCGGTGCTGGCCGAGGCTCATCGCCTGCTCGAACCCGGCGGTTACGTGGTGATGACCGACATCAAGGCCTACCATGCGCAGCCGCCGTACGAGCGCTGGAAGGCGGATTTCTGGAACCAGGTCCACGGCGGCGACCCTTTCTGGCGCGCCTACGCCAGCACCGACCAGGCGGCACTGGCCCGCTCCGCGGGCTTCGCCGAGGCGCGCTGGTTCGGTGTGGGCGAGCAGCAGTACCCCTGGGTATTGATCGCCCGGAAAGACAGCAGCGCAGCGAGGGCATCATGAGTAACCCGGTATTGAGCATGACCGATGTCGATCGCCTGGGCCAGGCCTTGCTGGCGCTCACCAGGGAGCTGTGGGTGCTGCGCGATCGCCAGCGCATCCTGGAGGCTGCGCTCGTCGAGGCCGGCGCACTCCTGCCCAATGTCATCGATGCCTGGCAGCCCGATGCGGCCCTTCAGCAGATACTAAGCGCAGAACGCGGGCAGCTCATCGACGCCGTGCTCGATGCGCTGGCGGACCCGGCAGGCGGGTCTGCGGCGCGGCGCCCGTAACCGGGGAGAGGCCCTAAGACCGGCGGTAGAACCGGACCGTTTTTTCCGCCGATTTCGGCGAGCTTCCATCGCAACCGCTGCAGCCTGATTCGCTGCGCCGGCGTCGGTGCCGTCGATACCAGAGCGTAAACACGACGACGGCTGCGACCAGCCCGAGCGCGACGAGTTCCTGCCAGTCGCTCACGGCTCACGTCCCGAGCTGGTAGGCGAGCAGGGCACCGAGGTAGCCGGCGCCGGTCATGTAGACCCAGGCAAATCCCGCCCAGCCCCAGCTGCCGGTCTCCCGGCGGATCATGACGATAGTGGCGGCGCACTGCAGGCAGAAGGCGTAGAAGATCAGCAGGCCGATCGCCATGGGCAGAGTGAATACGAGACGGCCGTCCGGCCAGGTGGCATTGCGCAGGCGATCGGCGAGGGCATCGTCATCGGCATCGACGTCGCTGCCGACCGCATAGATCGTGCCGAGAACCGCCACGACGACCTCACGGGCGGGAAACCCTGCGATCACCGCCGCCGAGACCTTCCAGTCCCAGCCGAGCGGCGCGAACAGCGGCGCGACGGTCTTGCCGATGCGCCCGAGATAGCTGCCTTCCATGTTGGCAGCCACTTCCGCGTTCTCGATCTCACGCAAGCGTCGCGCGAGCGATTCCCCGCTCAACGTCGTCTGCGCCTCGGAGCGCTGCGCATCGAAGCCCTGTACGCTCGTGTCAGGCCGCGGGAAGTACGCCAGCGCCCAGATCACGACGGCAACCGAGAAAATCACGGTGCCGGCGCGGACCAGGAAGATACGTCCTCGTTCGAGGAGGCGCAGCAGCACCGAGCGCAGGTTCGGCAGGCGGTAGGGCGGCAGCTCGATCAGGAAGGTCGGCGTGGGTCCGCGGAGCAGTGTGCGTTTCATCAGAAACGCGGTGGCGACGCCGCCGACAATCCCGAGCAGGTACAAGCCGAGCAGCACCAGGCCCTGCAGGTTGATCATGCCGCCGAGGTAGCGCTGGTCGGGCACAAAAGCGCCGATCAGCAGCGCGTAGACCGGCAGTCGAGCGGAACAGGTCATGAACGGCGCAGCGAGAATGGTGGCCAGACGGTCGCGGCGTTCCGGGATCACCCGGGTGGCCATGATTCCCGGTACCGCGCAGGCGAAGCTCGACAACATCGGGATGAAGGACTGCCCCGACAGTCCGCACAGGCGCATCAGCCGGTCGATCATGAAGGCCACCCGCGGCATGTAGCCGGTGTCCTCCAGCAGGATGATGAAAGCGAACAGGATCATGATCTGTGGCAGGAAGATGATCACGCTGCCGACGCCGGCGATCGCACCATCGACGATCAGGCTGGCAATCGCACCCTCGGGCAGCGTCGCGCGCACGGTCTCCGCCAGCCAGCTCGTGGCCGCATCGATCAGGTCCATCAGCGGCGTCGCCCAGGAAAAGACGGCCTGGAAGACCGTCGCCA
>JAKLLP010000105.1:6758-7168 GCA_023150055.1 Gammaproteobacteria bacterium
CAATGACCGGGTGGTTGGTGATGCGATCGAGCCGCTCGCCGAAACTGGGCTGCGGCGGCACCCGTGTCTCGACCTCGCTCACGATGCCCTTGATGAGGTCGTAGCGGGCCTTGGCTTCCATCGCTGCCAGGGAACTGCCCGCGGAAAGGCGCATGCGCAGATCGCTGAGCTCGCCCATCAGCTCCGGGCTCGTGGCGTATTCGAAACGGCGTTCGGCAACACCCCGTGCATCGATCAGCGCGCGCTCGACCTCGTAGGCGGAGAGATGATGTCCGGCGGACTGCAGCCTGCCGGTCAGGCCGAGTGCGGCCTCGTGGACCTCCGGCAGCACGACGAGACGGTCGCGTCTCGGTTGCCGTACCGAGGCCGCGAGCGCCGCCTTGAGCTCCGGCAGGCCTTTGCCGCTGGTC
>JAKLLP010000106.1 GCA_023150055.1 Gammaproteobacteria bacterium
CAGGCGGCGCTGGCTCAGTTCGTCTCACCGGAACGCCGCACCACGGTGTTTGCCTGGTGCAACCTGGTCGGCTCGGTCGGTACGGCTCTCGGCGCCTTGTGCGGGGGCTGGCTTTCCGCCCTCGCGCAGTCGGTGGGGCTTTCCGGCGCGGACGCCTATCGGCCGGCAGTGCTGGTTTACGCGGTGGCGGGAATTTCCCTCGTGTGGTGTTTCCGGAGCCTGCATTCGCGGGTGGAAAGCGACGAGGGCCGGCAAGCGATCAAGCCCGATTCCGCGCGGAGCTGGGGGCTGGGAAAATCGAGGCCGCTGGTACTGCGGCTTTCGGCCCTGTTCGCGCTCGACAGCTTCGGTGGCGGGCTGGTCATCCAGAGCGTGCTCGCCTACTGGTTGAATCTGCGCTACGGCGCAGGACCGGCAGAATTGGGTACCTTGTTTTTTGGCGCCAATCTCCTCTCCGGCCTGTCGTTCCTGGCAGCCGGATGGCTGGCGGGCCGCATCGGGCTCGTCAATACGATGGTTTTCACGCATCTGCCGGCGAACATCATCCTCATGCTGGTGCCACTGGCCCCGGACTTCGTCACTGCGTCATTGATGCTGCTGGCACGTGCGCTCATCACGCAGATGGACGTGCCGACGCGACAGGCCTACCTGATGGCGGTCGTGGCGCCGGAGGAGCGCTCGGCCGCGGCGGGCATTACCGGCGTGGCGCGTTCGGTGGGCGCGGCGATTTCGCCGCTGCTCGGCACGGTGCTGGCTGGATCCGCGACGCTGGCGAGCCTGCCGTTCTTTCTCGGTGGCGCGTTGAAGATCGTCTACGATGTGCTTCTGTATCAGGGGTTTGCACAGCACCGGCCGGAGCATGAGCGGGAGCGCACCATGGTCCGCTGAATCGCCGCCGGCGCCGCCGGGTCTGAGACCCGCTGCGCAGTTTTACTTAAATCCGCGCGCTAGGCTTGCGGTCATGCTTTTCGCCATGTTTCTCATGGGGCTGCTCTTCGGTGTGGCGCTGGCCGTCACGCTGGCGCTTTTCGCCGTCCTCGCCATGGACGGGCGGTTTGCCGACAACGTCGTCGCCGCCGCCAGGTTCGGTCGTGACCGGCTGACGGGGCGACTGCCACGGGTGGAAGCGAGCACGGTCATCCGCTCGCCGGAAAGCGACGCGCGGCTGCGCGCCCTGCAGGAAGAGATCAGGGTCCAGCAGCGATTGCTGGAGCAGGCACGGGTCGAGAGGGAAGGGCACACCGCAGAAGTGCAGCAGCTCCAGCTGGATCTCACTTCGTTGCGCGAGGCCAATGCCGGGTGCGAACAGCGGATCGGCGAGCGCGATGCCGCGCTGCGTGAGTCGACCGCAGTCGCTGCGCGGGGCCGGGAGGAGCTCGCTCTTGCAAATGCGGAACTCGCCCGTGCCCGGCGTGAAGCGAAAGATCTCGAAACGGAACTGGGCGTGGCGCGCTCGGGCGCGGGGCTTGCCATGATCTCCGCAGAAATCGCGCGCCTCACTGCCGAACGGGATGCATTGCAAGCGCGCCTGCAGTCCATGGGCAAGGCCGGCTGCACCGGCACGGACAGCGTCGCGGCCATTCGCTAGACTCTGGCTCCTGTCGGCCACACCGGAGCCTGTCTTGAAAGTCGTATTGACGCCCATCGAGGCGCGGGTCATCGGCTGCCTGCTTGAAAAGGAAGTGACGACCCCGGAGCAGTATCCGCTGTCGATCAACGCCCTCGCCAACGCCTGCAACCAGAAGAGCAATCGTCATCCCGTGATGAGTCTCGACGAGGGAGTCGTGCAGCAGACTGTCGATGACCTGCGACGCCGGCACCTGGTGAGCGACCGGTCCGGGTATGGCGGGCGGGTGGCGAAGTACAAGCAGACGTTCTGCAATACCGAGTTCGGGCCCCTGCAGTTCACCGACGTCGAGCGCGCCATCGTCTGCGAACTGCTGCTGCGAGGACCGCAGAGCCCCGGAGAATTGCGCGCCCGTTGTCAGCGTATGGCGCCCGTGCCCGATATCGACGCGATCGAGGCGGCACTAGCGAATCTCGCGACCCACGAACAGGGACCTTTTGTCCTGCGGCTGCCGCGGGCCCCCGGAATGCGGGAGGCGCGTTACGCCCATCTTCTCGGCGACGAGATCGGCGAGGCCGTCATGGCCCCGGCGGAGGGTGCCGTTCGCGAAGATCAAGGTGACGGCCTGGCCGCCCGCATCGAACGCCTGGAAATCAAGGTCGCTCAACTGCGTGAGGAACTGGCGCAGCTGAGGCAGAATTCGGGCTGAAGCGGGCCGCCCGGTGGTGATTTCACGCGTTACGCCATAACGCCCTCGAAGCGGGGAAAGGCAATGGCCTATAGTGGCCACCCGATGTCCAATACCCGAGGTTTCGGCCATGAAGTGGGAACGCCTGCTCGCAGCGGCGCCTTGGCCCCGCCGAGCCATGCCCCGTGGCGGGCAGCTCGACGATTATTTCTACATCATCAGCGGCCGGGCCGGCGCCTTCTCGGTATTCGGCGACACCTGGCGCAGCCCCGATGGCGTCCACTGGGAATGCATGTCGAAAAAGGCTGGCTGGGGCAGGCGCTGCTACCCGGAGGTCGACGTCGTGCAGGGACACCTCATCCTGACCGGCGGCCAGAGCCTGACGACCTTCTTCAACGATGTCTGGCGCTCGGCGGACGGGGGGCGCCGCTGGGAGCGGGTCTGCGCGAGCGCGCCCTGGGGCGTGCGTGCGGGGCACCACACTCACGTGATGGATGACGAGATCTATCTCTTCGGCGGCGCGCGCAATTCCTTCGACCGCATTTTCTATCCCGAGCTCTGGGTCAGCGCCGACCTCGGCGAGACCTGGGAGCTGCGTTGCGAGCTGCCAGCCGACATGGGCCGCGCCGGCATGCAGGTCTGCCATATCGATGGCGCGCTCTACTTGATGGGTGGCGATCACGATCGCCCGGTGTTCCTGCCAAACTGGGCCGGACGCCGCAACGATGTCTGGAAGTCCGCCGATCGCGGCGCGACCTGGGAACTGCTCGGCCACGCCCCTTGGGCGGCGCGCACGGGACACCAGGCCGTTGCGCACAACGGCCAGATCGTCGTCCTCGGTGGCCACGTGCCAGGGCCGAACAAGGAGTCGAAGGTGCAGGATCTCTCGCACGACCTGTGGATCTGGGATCCGCGGGACGGCATCGAGGGCTGGCGGCTCGTCACCAACAACGCCTGGAACTGCACGGACGACTCGGTCACCGACGGCAAGAGCGACTTCCGGATCGAGGTTCGCGATGGCCGGATCTGGACCTTCGGCGGCGACCGGGAGCGGTTCATGCCGTGGCCGATGGACAACGATGTGTGGGTCGCGGACTGGCCTGGCTGATGCCCGAGGGCGGTAACGATTTCGTGCGGGCCATTGCGGCGTTCCGCAAATCACTTGCCAGCAATGACCGCCCATCACAGACCGTCAACGTTCTTGCGGAATGCCACACTAGCCCGCAATGGCACGCTGGTGGTTTCGCTGGTCGGTTTCGCGAGGCTCGCCGTCGCACTGGCGGACGCCGGAGCGCCCAAGCTGAAGAGCGGCGGAGTCACTACTCGCAGGGTGTGACGGAGGCAGGCGCGGTGCAACCCGAGGTCGGGCAGTGCCGGTTCGTCGAATTTACTCACCTGCATGCTTGGGAGTAATGTTTTCGTCGTTATCGCCGATTCCGCCATGGATGAGCAGGCGGGCTCGCGCGCACGGCGACACGAGGCAAGCCATGACCCGCACGAACTGCACCCGATTCACTGCGCTCCTGGAGAGTGCGCCCCAGCGTTGGCTTCTGACCTGGCCTGCCGGCGGGCGTTGGGGCATTCTGGTCGGCCTCGCCGCCGTGGCATTGCTTGCCGGGATCCTGCCGCGATCGACGCTCGCCCAGAGCGAAGGGGGGCTGTACATCGCCGGCTATCGGTTCGGTTTCGAGCAGGCAGCCGAGGAGGGCCTGATGCGGAACCCCCGGAACCAACGCTTTTTCGTGCTGGTGCTGCCGCCGGCTGACGCCGCGCTGAGCAACGCGCTGCCGAAGTCAGCCACCGGGGTGCGCGACCGGGTCATTGCCGCGGGTGGGGTCATCCTGGTGTGCCAGCGCGACCTCGACGACGGCGTGATCGATGCCGCGACGCTGATCCCGGAAGTGGTAGCCGTCCGCGGTTTCCCGCCGCGTGGCAGCCAGGCCATGGCCCCCGGGGAGCGCTACTTTCCCGACGAAAATCGCGACAGCCTGCCCGCGAGCAACGACGCATTACGGCGTCTTCGCGCCGCCTGTTCCTGACCCGACCGTCCCGCGCGGGTACGCGCCCGATGCAACGTCGTCGAATGCTGCCCGGCATGGATCATGCGGTCATGCCGGGTATTGGTTTCAACCTGCCCGCAACCAACCAGACAGCGCCGGTTTGGAACAGCTGAGGAGGGGACTTCTAGCGCGCCATCGCCGGAGACTTTATACCGGGCCCGGCTCCCGGCCCAACTCGGGCCGGGAGACAGATTGGTGGAGGCGGCGGGACGGTTGATCCGCTCCTTTCGGAACGGGCCGGACTATGCCTTCATCCCGGCACATGCCGGGAGCGGAGCGTGTTATCCCTGCTATCGTTTTCAGGGATCCTAGTGCCCACCCACTGCTCGTCGCAGCCGGCGGGTCTATGAGTCTCTACAGGGCCGGTCTGAGGTTGGCCCTCTCCCGACCCCTCGGCGTTACCGCATGCCGCTGTTGCCAGCGCCGACAGGCTTCGCCGATGTGAGCCCCGTTTTCACTTCACCCTTACGGGTGAAGGCGACCCTTGTTGATCGAACCCGCGTCCGCAAGCCCTACGCCGTGAGCTCTACATGCTTATTCCGCCATTGTTCTCGCGGCCGGCTACCCGACGGACAGGGAAGACCGACAGCCAGCCCGGTGAAGGTTTAGCGTCCGGACCCCGGGCGAGCCCTCGCGCGAGCTTGTGATTGATGACCCCGGGATCAGATTCCGCACAAGCACGGATTCAGCCCGAGGGCTCAAGGCTGGTTTTTAAGCAGCGAGAGCGTAGTTGTCGTCGTTTGCAACTATCGGTTTGCAGCTGGATTAACGAGGTGATCTGCCCCTCGGCATGCACCCAGGGTTTCGCGACCCACGTCGAAACCAGGTCGCCCCCATGCGCCATAGACAGCATGACGCGGTGAAAGTTTAGGCCGATGACCCGGGAATGGGTAGCCGGCGGGCGGGTTAATGCGAATTGAGGCAGCACGCTGATAGGTATAACTACCTACCCACCTTATGACCGCAATACCTGCGCGTGGCGGAATCGACGGCTAAATTGTGCTTGCTGCCGGGGAAAGGGACGTGTCCTGATCGCCCACGCAGAAAACAACCAGGTACGGCAAACGGGCCGCACCCCCGCTCGCACGCCACGATCGCAAGGTACAGGTCGACTCTACGCCATGGCATCGCGCAGACTTCCGCTGATACGGTGGCGCCGAGTTACAGAGTCGCCCCCGGACGATCAGCCCGTGACGCGTGTCGGCGTCAGCCACCCCGGGTCACCGCGGTGAGTCCAGATCAGACGCTTCAGCGGCCGTCGGCGCTGGCCGCCTCCGCCCTCCAGGCGCGCTCCGGACTGTCGGCGCTGCGCGCACCGCCAGGCGACGCGGTGCAGCCACTCCGCGGCGCACTGGCCGGGCTCACGGTAGCCCAGCCTGCCGATTTGCCGGCTTTCAAGCGCGCGGTCACCGCGGGCGGGCAGCTTGGCTGGGGCTACTATTTTCCGGGCCTGCTGGCGCTCAATCGCCCGGATCGCAGGGCGATCCTCCTCGGGGAGGACAACGGTTCCATGTGCGTGTTCCGCTGGACCCGGCGCGCGGCGCGCGACCGCCTCGACATCCTGCTCGCGCCGGCACCGATGAACGCGGCGGTCCTGGGCCGCTGCATCGAGCGCGCGAATGATTTCAACGGCGACCGGTCTGCCCGCGTGCTGCGGCTCGACGCCAGTGACGCGGGTGCCGTCGGCGCCGTCGCCACCCTGCAAGTGCGGGAGCACAAGGCGCAGTTTCTGTTCGCACCGTCCAGCTATGCCGATATCAGCGGACGGAAGTTCCGCACGATTCGGCGCAACGTGATGAAGATCGCGGAGCTTGCCGGCATCGAAGTGCTCCCGTTCCAGCCCGCGCACATCGATGATTGTCGGCAGCTGCTGTCCCGCTGGGGCGAGCGCCATCGCGACGCTTTTGGCACGCGCGGTGGTGCAGGGACCAGCCGGCGGGCGCTCGATCTCAGCCTGCTCATTCACACGCCCGATCTCGAGGGCGAGGTGGTCCTGCTGCACGGCCGGCTCGTCGCCTACGCCCTGTGGGGAGAGATGCGGCCCGGCGTGGGTGCGTTCTTCGATGCCAAGTGCGAGCCTGAACCCGCGGGTCTCGGCTTCTTCCATCGCCACCACTTCCTGTCGCGCCAGCGTCAGTTCGAAATCATCAACGACGGTTCGGATGCCGGTCGCGCGGGTCTGCGCCAACTGAAGAACAGCCTGCGCCCCGTCGGTTTTCATATGGAGCACCGCGCGTTCCAGGTTGCCGACCCGTGAAATGCGCGGAACGACGAATAGAGAGAAGACTTTAGCTGTACCGAGGGCATAGCCATGAGCAACATCGCGACCCTGACTGAGGTTCCGGATACCCGGGTATTTGAAAAAGCGCTGCCCGGCGAGCTTTTCGATCGGCTCGTCGCTGCGGTTCGTGCTATAGGCGATGAGCGCCTGAAGAACAACTACACGACGACTTTCTGGTTTCCGCGCGGCTCGCAACCCAGAAACGTAGCCGAGGAGGCGGTCGTGCAGTTGGCGAAATATGCCGATCCGCCGCCGAACTGCAGCGGCATGGAATGGTGGCTCGGCAGGCTCGCCTATGGAGAGAGGCTGCGGTACCACTTTGATCGCGACATGACGATCCGGAGCAAGCTGGGTCAGTACGTCACGCCGATCTTCGGCAGCGTGATGTATCTCAATTCCTTTCCATCGAGCCCGACGGTCGTTCTCAATCAGGTGCCCTCGCCCGATGGCCGATCCAAGGTTCCTGCCAAGGCGGAGGTCCGGGAAGTCGTGCACGCGGTGGCAAACCGCTACCTCGTTTTCCGCGGCAACAT
>JAKLLP010000107.1:0-6754 GCA_023150055.1 Gammaproteobacteria bacterium
CAGCGGCTTTCGACGTCCGCGCGGTCCTGGGGGAGCCGGGCGGCGGCATCCTGCCGGGGCCGGATTGCCTGATCGTCGATCAGCGGTGGTGCGCCGCTGCGGCGGCCGCAGCCCCCGGCCGCGTCGAGATCAGTTCCCTGCAGCCGCTGCTCCTCAATGTGTCGTCCGGCACCACCGGCGAGCCGCGCGCCGCCGTGGTCACGCACGCGGACTTTGACGCGCGCCTGGCTCGCCAGGCGGAGATACACGGCGACCTCGAGGGTCATCGTTACCTGTCGGTCGCGCCGCTTTGTTTCGGCGGCGGTCTCATGTTTCTCCTCTACCACCTGGCCAGCGGCAACAGCGTGGTGTTGTATCCGCCGCTGTATGCCCCTGCGGAGCTGCTGGGCCTGCTGCGCGAGCAGGCGATCACGCATACTTTTCTCGTGCCGACGGCGCTGCGCTGGCTGCTGCAGGCCGCCCGCAGCGGCGGCGCGCCGCTGCTGCCGGACCTCGCGGTGCTGCTGACCAGTGCCGCGCCGATGGCGGCCGCGGAGAAGCGTGCCGTGCGCGAGCGTGTCTGCCCGAATTTCTTCGAGTACTACGCGACGTCTGCGGTCGGAACGGTTGCCGTCCTCAGGCCGCACGAGGTGGAGGAGCATGCGACGAGTGTCGGCCGGCCACTGCCCTCCCTGGAGTGTGGCGTCGTCGATGAAAATGGCCAGGACGTCGATGCCGGCGAGACCGGCCGTCTGCGATGTCGCGGGGCCGGTGTGAGCGGGGAGTTCATCGGCGCGCCCGGCAACAGCGGGCAGGCAGAGCGCATCGCAGGGGGCTGGTGCTACACGGGCGACATCGGCTGGCTCGATCGCGAGGGCTTTCTGCATCTTGCCGGCCGCGCGGACGAGATGATCATACGAGGTGGGGTCAACGTGCAGCCCGAGTCGGTGGAAAAAGTCCTGCGTGAGCATCCCGCGATAACCGAGGTCGCGGTCGTCGGACGGGCCGCGCCCGAACTCGGGCAGCACATCGTCGCCTACGTCCAGGCGCAGGGGGCGCTCACGGCAGCCGAGTTGCTGGCGCATTGCCGTGCCCGGTTGCCGGGGCACATGGTGCCGGAGCGCATCGAGTTCCTGGACGAGTTTCCGCGCAGCGCCGCGGGCAAGATCCGCCGCCGCGAATTGCCGTAGCCGGCATTCCGATGGCTATTCGCGACGCACGGCAATTGCACGCAGGAAATTCACGATGAGCAGTCCCCAGCAGGGCGATTTCGCGTGCCGACTGTGCGGCGGCGGCAAGCTGTATCTTTATTACACGCTCGGCAACGACGGGCGATTTCGCTACTACCGTTGTGCCGACTGCAGCCTGGTCAATTACGACCTGGCCAGCGGACTCGATCAGCGCCAGTACACGACCGCGTTCGTCGATCCCGCGGATGATGACGACCGGCGCAACCACGACAAGGACCAGTCGTTCGCATTCCTGGCGGGGTATGTCGCGCAGCCTGCGCGGTTGCTCGATATCGGCTGCGGCAGCGGACGGCTGCTGTACCTCGCCAAGCGCGCGGGCTGGCAGGCGAAGGGCCTGGAACTCTCGGCGAGCATGGCCGCGCGGGTGCGCGAGCGGATCGGGCTGGAGGTCACCGCGGCTGACTTTCTCGAGTTCGACCCTCCGCCGGGCGAACTCGAAGCCTACGACGTGGTCTGCCTGCGCCATGTGCTGGAGCATCTCCCGGATGCCCATGCGGCGATGACACGGGTGCGCGCATTGACGCGGCCGGGCGGCTTCTTTCTCGCCGAGATGCCGAACGTCGAGGGGCTGGCGAAAAAGTGGCTGCGCCTGGTCGTACGGCTCGGTCTGCACCGGCGCAGGTTCCCGGCGGATTTCATGGCGGGGCACTGCAACGAGTACTGCCGGCGCTCCTTCGAGGAGTTGCTGCGACGTCACGGGTTTCGCCTGGTGCGCTGGGAAACCTACTCGAAAAAGCCGTTTGCAAACTGGCTGCTCAATCGCATTGCGGTGGGCACGAAAGCGCGGGCTCTGGCACAGCGCACGATGAGCTGAGCACGCCGCGCCACTGCAGTCGCAACCGGGGAGCGCGGTGAATCCAAACCGCGGGTGTCGGCGAAAAATCCCCCGTGCCCGGACCCCGGGCATGCGAAGCGCGACGTATCGCGACCGAGGGCAAGAGCATGAGAAGCCGGGAATCCGTCATCGACCGGCGTCGCCCGGTCCGGGCCGGCGCCCAAAAGGCGGCTGCGCCGCCGCTTCCCGGCCGGATGCGGATGTACCGGTCGGTGGAGGGGTTCAACGCCATAGCGGAGTGGTACGAGGAGGTTCTCGGACGTTTCGAGATTCCCGTGGAGTCGCTCTACGTCGATACGCGCTTCGGGCGCACCCATGCCCTGGCGGCAGGTTCCGCCGATGCGCCGCCGCTGCTCCTCGTCCCCGGGGTTGCCGGGTGCGCGCCCCTGTGGCGGCGGCAGTTCCCGGCGCTGTCGAAGCACTTTCGGGTCTATGCGCTCGACATCCCGGGCCAGCCCGGGCGCAGCGATCCCAATCCTCCTTTGTTCCTGAATTACGATTACAGCGAGTGGCTCACCGATGTGCTCGATGGACTCGGGGCGAAGCGTGCCCACGTCGCCGGCGTGAGCGTCGGCGCCTGGATTGCCATGCGCTTTGCGATTGCCGCCCCCCAGCGGGTAGCCAAGGTGGTGATGCTGGGTCCCACCGGGCTCTCCCGCGCGCGCCTGCCCTGGCGCATCTGGCTCACGCGGGTCATGAAGAAGAGCAAGGACGCGGATGCCCTCCAGGATGACCTCACCGCCAAGTCGGTCTCGTCGAAGAGTCCCGGCGGATCGTTCGGGACATTCGATCGGACGCTTGCCCGCGCCATGGCGCTGTGCACGCGCCACTACCGCGTGGACTGGTCGCTCGGCATCTATGACGAGGAGACGCGCCGCATCGACAAGTGGAAGGGTTTGAAAGTGCTTCGCAAGTTCTTTTTCGCCGAGCGGAAATCCCTGCTGCGGCAATTCCGGGCGCCTGGATTGCTGGTGTTCGGAGAGCACGAGGTGCTCTACGATCCGCAGCGGGTCGGCGAGCGTGCCCGGCGTCTGATGCCGGGTCTCGAGGTCGAGATCGTGCCCGGCGCGGGCCACGCGGCCGTCTACGACCGCCCGGACGAGGTCAACGAGCTGATCATTCGCTTCCTCGGCGGGGCCCGCGCATGAGTGTCGCCGGCCCATCCCCGGCGGCGTAAACAGGCGGGTCTCCCCCGGCTCCGCCTGCCGGGCGCCACCCGGCGTTGCCAAGTGGCCGCAGCCCATGCATTGTCGGGCCTGGTTCGGTCGGCCTGCAGCGTGGAGGATCGGGGTATGCGACGCGCAGTAGGATCCAGGGCATCCGGTTTAGCAGGCCTGGTGTTCCTGTCCATGACCCTCGTCGGCGGCGCGCTCCGGGATGTTTCTCGACTACGACGGCGCAGTGCTGCCGTGGTGAGCCGGAACGCGGCAGCGCTGCTGCTCCTCGGCGTGGCGCTCGCCGCGGCCCCCGCTACGGCAAGCCACGAACCGTCGCCGCTCGCCGACCCGATTCCCGGCACCATCCCCGCCGGGCCTTTCACGCTGCGGCTCGCCGAAGTCGCCACCGGACTGGTGTTCCCCACGAAGGCGGTGGGATTTCCCGATGGCAGCGACCGCGTCCTCGTCGCCCAGCGTGGCGGCGTCGTGCGGCTGGTGAAAAGCGGTGTGCTCCTGCCGGCTCCGTTCCTCGATATCTCGGCCAGCCTGCCGGCAAATGCCGGCAGCGCGCTCTCCACGGTCGCCTTCCACCCGCAGTTCGCGGTGGCCGGCAGCGGGGGCGAGGGGCGCTTCTACACGATCTCGCAGGAGGCGGCCGGCAGCGGCAGCGCGCATTTCGGCGCGGCGGCGCCGGTCACTCACCAGAGCGTCGTGTACGAGTGGCGGGTGAGCGCGCTCGATCCGGACCTGGTGGACGTAGCCACGCGGCGCGAGATCCTGCGCGTCAACGAGAAGACCAGCGTGCACAATCTCAACGATCTCGCCTTCGGTCCGGACAGCTATCTCTACATCTCCAAGGGTGACGACGACATGACCGCCGCCGGCCGGCTGGACGGGAGCACCATAGACGGCTCCGTGTTGCGCATCGACGTCGACGATACCGGCGGCAACGGGCGTTACACGGTGCCAGCCGACAATCCCTTCGTGGCCGATGGCGGCGGCCGGATTGCCGAGGTCTATGCCTACGGCTTCCGCAACCCCTGGCGCATCAGCTTCGATCCGGCCACCGGCGGTCTCTATGCCGCGGATAACGGCGAGGACGACATCGAGGAGATCGACCTCGTGCAGAGCGGGGGCTACTACGGCTGGATCGACAAGGAAGGCTCTTTTGCCTTCCTCGACTTCAACGGCGTCACCGATGACCTGAGCGATTTGCCGGCCGATTTCGCCGGCATCGACCCGGTCGCCGAGTACGACCACACGGAAGGCGACCGCTCGATCGCCGGCGGTTTCTTCTACCGCGGCACCGCGCTGCCGGGGCTGCAGGGCCAGTACGTCTTCGGCGATTTCGTCAGCGGCCGGCTCATGCACATGGACCCCGTCAGTCACGCGATCTCGACCGTCGCCATCGACCCGGCCGGTGCTGCGCTCGGGCAGGGGATCATCGGTTTCGGTGAAACGGGTCGCGGCGAGTTGCTGATCGTGGTGACCGACTGGAACACGATGCCGACCGGGCGGGTTCTGCGCGTGGTCGGGGGCAACGCGCCGGTCGGTGATACGGATGCCGACGGCATCGGGGATCATCTCGACAACTGCACCCTGGCGGCCAACGGACCGCTGTTGCCCGATGCTGGCGGGCTCTCGCAGCGCGACGCCGATGCGGATGGATTCGGCAACGTGTGTGACGGGGATTTCGACGGCAGCGGCTTCGTCAACTTCGCCGACCTGGCATTGTTCCGCGCCGCGTTCGGCAGCGCCGATCCCGACGCTGATCTCGACGGTAACGGCTTCGTCAATTTTGCCGACCTCGCCCGGTTCCGAAGCCTCTTTGGCAAGGTACCCGGGCCGTAGTGAAAAGATGCCGGATTTGTTTTGACTCGGGAGCGAATCCGGCACCTTGTTTCTGCGCTTGTGTCAGCAGGCTGACTGTCGCATCCTGTCGCCCGTGGCCGCTCACCGCGCGACATCCCCGATGACCTTGCTGCGCTGGATGCGCGGCCGCACCCGCCACGGGTTGCGGCTGCGGATCGCTGCTGCTGCGGTGACGGCACTGGCGCTCGCGACACTCGCCTTCGCGAGCCATGTGCATGCCCCGGACCAGGCCACCCACGGGGTTGAGGCCTCCTGCGCGCTCTGTCTGCACATCGAGCGCCTCGGCACGACGCCTGAGCCGAGCCTCGCCATCGTGTTTGCGGCAGGAGCCGGCGCACCGCCGTCCGCAGTTCCTCACATGCGGCCCGGCGGCGCCGTCGTCCGGGCCTACCGCTCCCGCGCTCCGCCTGCCTGACACCGTCCGCCGACCGTGCGCTGCCCACTATGTGCAGCGTCGCCCCTTGCCGGTCGCCCGCGTGCGCCGGTAATCGCTTCCTTCGACGGAGTCAGGAACATGAACCGTATCTGCATGGTCGCCGCGCTGGCGACGGCCCTCGTCGTCCCGGGTCTGACTGCCCGCGCCGGCGACGGCATCAACGAGATCATCGTCACCGCCCTGCCGCTTGCCCAGCGGCTGGAGGACGTCGCACAACCCACCCAGGTGCTGGCAGGCGATGAGTTGCGCCAGCGCATCGAGGCAAGCATCGGCGAGACACTGGCCCGCCTGCCCGGCACCAATGCCAGCTATTTTGGTCCGGGCGCCAGCCGGCCCGTGATCCGCGGGCTTGGCGGCGAGCGCCTGCAGGTGCTGGAGGACGGACTGGGGTCGCTGGACGTCTCCGCGCTGAGTCCAGACCACGCGGTCACGGTCGAGTCGCTGCTCGCCGAGCAGGTGGAGGTACTGCGCGGTCCCGCAACGCTCCTCTACGGCAACGGCACCGTAGGTGGCGTCGTAAACGTGGTGACCGGCCGCATCCCGAGACAGCGCGGTGCGGCGCCGCTGGAGGGTGCGGCAGAGATTCGGGGCAACACCGCACTGGATGAGCGTGCTGCGACCGGGCGCCTCGACGGAACTCTTGGCTCCGTCGGCCTGCATCTCGACGGTTACACCCGGGAGACCGACGACGTGGAGATCGACGGTATCGCCTGGTCCGATGCCATTCGTGCGCAGTTTGCAGCCGAAGGCCTGCCGGTGGACGAGTCTGCAGGCCGCGTGCCCAACTCGGACACCGACAGCCAGGGTGGTGGCCTCGGTGCTTCCTGGCTCCTCGACGACGGCTTCGCCGGCGTGGGTTACAGCCGCTTCGAGACCAATTACGGCGTGCCCGGACCCGGCGAGGCTCCCGGTGAAGCCGGCGTGCGCATCGACATGGAGCAGGATCGCTACGATTTTGCGGGTGAGTTCGCCGACGTGCTGCCCGGCTTCAGGAAGTTGCGGCTGCGCGCAACGTGGAATGACTACTTGCACCGCGAGATCGAGGCCGACGGCGCCATCGGTACCACCTTCGACCAGCAGGCCTTCGAAGCGCGCGCCTCGGCCGAGCACGTACCACTGGCCGGTTGGCGCGGAGCCGTCGGGGCCCAGTACCGTGACACCGATCTCGAGGCCACGGGCGAAGAGGCGTTCGTGCCCGCGTCGGTCACCCGCAACACGGGCGTGT
>JAKLLP010000107.1:6764-7051 GCA_023150055.1 Gammaproteobacteria bacterium
GACATCGACGCGGCCGGCAGCCTGCCCGATTACGACGACACCAGCATCAACGCCTCGGCTGGACTGGTGTGGGATTTCGTGATGGACTGGTCGCTTGCGGCGAACCTCACGCGCGCCGAACGCCACCCGTCCGCCACCGAACTCTACGCGGACGGGCCGCACCTCGCAGTGCGGCGCTTCGAATTGGGGGATCCCGGGCTCGACGCCGAGACGGCGCTGGCCGCCGATATCACGCTGCGGCGTACAGCCGGTGCCTTGCAGATAAGCGTCACGGGTTTCGTTAACCG
>JAKLLP010000108.1 GCA_023150055.1 Gammaproteobacteria bacterium
AAGGCGCCTCCGGTGGCGCGCTGACCTGGACCTTCACCGACCGCGGTGAGAACCTGCGGCGCATCAACGACGTGGGCCAGGACGCGTGTTCGTACTTCCTGCCCGGCATGAGGCAACTCGTCTACACATCCATTCGCGACAACCTCGATATGCCGCTCGGCAACTGGTCCGATCCGCGCGACTACCCGGCGGGTGCCGAGCTGTACATCGCCGACATCGACGGGGCCAACGCGCGGCGGCTGACCCGCAACGGCGTCTACGATGCCGAGGTCTCGGTTTCGCCCGACGGCCAGTGGCTGGTCTTCGGCCGCCAGCGGGACGGCAACATGGACCTGTGGCGCATGCGCGCGGACGGCAGCGACGAGCAGCGCATCACCGACACGAAGGAGTGGGACGAAGGCCGGCCGATGTACCTGCCGGACAGCGAGACGGTGATGTTCCGCGCCTGGCGCTACGAGGACTACGGCAAGATCCGGCCCACACCCATGACCGTATTCACGATCCGGCACGACGGCACGGGGCTCACGGCGCGCACGCCGCCGAACAGCGGCATGAACTGGGGCAGCTACCCGGCACCGGACGGGCGGCACTTCACCGCGGTGCGGGTCGTGGAAAACAATAACTGGGAGATCTTCCTCTACGACATGCAGCAGCCCGACAAGCCGCCGGAACGGCTCACCTGGAACGACAGCTTCGATGGATTTCCCTCGTTCTCGCCGGACGGCACCAAGATGGCCTTCGCCCGCAGCATGGGCAAGCGCTTCATGAGCGACAACTACGTGCACGTCATGGACGTGACGCCGCTCGGCCTCGGACCGCGCCGGTGAGACGCGCAGGGCGGGGGGCTGGTGAGGGCCGTGACACCCGGCGCCCGTGAGCCGGGGGGATGATCGGGACATCAGCTGCCAATGCGGAAACGGACCCTGACCAATTTCGCCCTGGCGCTGACGTCGTCACTGCTCATGCTCGGCCTGGCCGAAATGCTGGCCCGGATCGTCGCCCCGCCACTCGCGCCTGACCGGCACTACGTCTGGCCACCCAATCTCGACACCGAGTTCCGGCCGGATCCCGCCATCATGCCGGGGGTGACCGGTCCCGGCCATTTCGTCACCAATAACCGCGGCATTCGCGGCGACGACCTCTCGGACCAACAACGCTTCCGGATTTTGGCGGTCGGGGGCAGCGCAACGGAAGGGCTTTATCTCGATACGCACGAGGCCTGGCCGATGCTGTTGCAGGAGAAGCTCGGGGAGTGGACGGGCGAGGACGTCTGGGTGGGCAACACCGGCAAGAGCGGGCAGACCACTTACGGGCACATCGAAGTGGTCCGGCATCTGCTGGCCGAGCTGCCCCGAATCGACATGGTCCTCGTGCTGCCCGGGGTGAACGACCTCAGCCTGCACCTGGCGAGCGGCAGGGGCTACGAACCCTACGATCCGATATTCGCCGCGGGCGCTTTCTTTGCCAGGTCCGAACCTGGCAATGCCCTCTACCAACAGACGGCTATCTGGAGCCTGATCGACAAGGCCTTCAGCCAGGAGGACGAGCCGCGGCGAAAGCGACTCGGCAACGACACGACCGGGCTCAATTTTGCCTCATGGAGGCGATGGCGGGCCGAGGCGGTGGAGATCGTCAGCGAGATGCCCGATCTGCGCATGGCGCTCGATGCGTACGAGAAAAACCTGCACGCGATCATCGATCTTGCCGCGGCAAGGTCGGTGCCGGTCGTCCTGATGACCCAGCCGACAATATGGCGGCAGGACCTCTCTCCCGAGGAAAACGCGCTGCTGTGGTTTGGCTGGGTCGGGCCCCGTGGGGAACGGGAGAGCGTCACTTTCTACCACGTCGACGTTCTCGCATCGGCGATGGCGCTGTTCAACGCGAGGGTCCTGCAGGTCTGTCGTGACCGGGCCCTCGAATGTATCGATATCGAAAAGGACGTGCCGAAGACGCTCGCGGCGTTCTACGACGATGTTCACCTCAACGAATCCGGCAGCAGGCTGGTCGCCGAGCTCGTGTTCCTTCACCTCAGAGACGGTGCCGGGTCGCAGATGCGCAGATCCCAGGCGGTGCCGCTTCGATAACCTGGCAGGGCGGGCCCGAGTGCTGACTGGCCTGGGCGAACATCGGCCTGCCGGGGCATCCGGCCTCCGCGTCGAGAAACTGCGAAACTGCGACCCGGTCCCTGCTCAGAGCGCCGGGCAGCCCTCGCGCACGTCGGGCGGGCAGATCACGCGATCGGCCGTGCTTCCCGGGCGCAGGCCCAGGATGTGGATGCGCTTCGCCTCGAACACGGGTATGAAGATCTGCGCCCGCCCGGTCGACGAGGGGGAGTCGTAGCGCACGCTCGGGACACCCACGGTCGAAATCACTTCGCCGGGGGAGATACCCCCCGGGCCCATGATGGTCTGCGTGGTGCCCGGCCCGTAGTAGTCGTTGATGTCGAAGATCACCGCGGACTGGTAATCCCAGTTGGTCTTGCTGGTGGATTTCGGCGTCAGCAGCCAGACCTTCGAGGCCTCGTCGCCGCCGACCACGATCCAGGGCTTGACCTTGCCCTGCAGCCCGCGGACGGGGGCGAAAGCCTTGGCCTTGCCGGGTGCAAGCCGCCCGGGGTAGGCGGTCGGCGGCGGGAAGGTCGCATTGGGCCGGATGTTGTCCTTGATGGTATGCCGGATCCAGCCGCCGCCGAAGACGTTGCCGCTCGCCGGCTGCTCGAACACGTTCACGCGGCCGGGGATCGGCTCCAGCGTCGGCTCGAAGCAGTTGTCGGGCTGGTGGTTCGTCGTCAGGAGGTCGACCTTGCCGTCGATGTTGATGTCGACCACCTCGACATTGAACGGCCTGCCCTGGCCTGCCCCGACGATGTTCCCCTGGCGTACGAAGGGCCCGTTGACCGGGTCGACGACACTCCAGGTCTGGCCCACCGGCGCACCGTAGATCTTGACGAACCCGTTGAGTATGAAGAACGAGCTGGCGATCAGTTCCGGCACGCCATCGTTCTCGAAATCGTAGGCCTCGATGGCGATATCCGGTCCGGAGGGCTCCAGCAACAGGTGCTCTTCCCACTGCACGGTGGGGGACAGCGCCGGGCCGGGGTTCTTGAAGTAGACGATCTCGCCGGTGAAAAAGCACACGCTGCCGTAGCCGGCGACCTTGAACGAGGAGCGGACCGTGGCGATGTCCTTCAGCCCGTCGGCATCCATGTCGACGAACACCATGTCGTGGTAGAAACGCGGCTTGCTGGTGATGTTGTCGCAGCTGTCGCCGGGCGGCCCGCCGGTGCTCTGGTGGACGATGTACTCCTGGCGGTTGGGGTCATCGAGGTTGATCAGTGACAGCCGGCCCGGGGGGATCGCGGGGTGGAAGCCCTGCGGCACCGCGACGGCTTCGAATGGCACCACGCCGTCGGGGACGCGGATCGCGTCGTTGGGCCAGTTCATGGTGTTCGGGGGCCCGATCACCGGCGGGCCGCCGATGTCGGACAACTCCTCCACGTCCGCGTCCTTGTCGAAGGTCAGCGGGTCGAGCGTGCCGAGGCTGCGGATGCGCGCCACGAGGTCCCGCTCGAAGTAGGACGTCACGACCATCCCGGTGGGGTCTTTCAGCACGTTGAAGAAGCTGGTGACCATCAGGTCCTCGCTGGGGCCGGATGGACTGCCGTAGGTATCGATGCGGGTGAAGGCGGGATTGAAGTTGAGGTCGAGCACGCCCTGCTTCCACACCGCCGGGCAGTAGTTCTGTGCTGCCACCGGCCCGCTGGCCAGCAGGGGCAGTAGCGCCGTACCGGCCACCATGGCCGCGCGACGCAGCCTCCGACCCACTCGAAAAGCGCGTCCGTGTAGCACTGATCCTTCCTCCCCGTTGTGCCCCGGGTGCGCAAACGGCGCGGCCGGGTTGTGATCTATTCTGCGCCGACCCTACCGTGATGAGTCGGCGCTCGTCAATGATCACCGCGCAGCGGCCGCGTGCGGGTGCACCGCGCGCGTCAGTCGCTGGGCGAGCAACGCGCTGCAACCTCCTGATGAGCTGGCGGCTGACAGCGCGTTACCGTGTTGCGACAGGGCGTCCCGGCAGGCAGCACGGGGCCCCATCCACGCGCGCCATTTACCCTAATCTGGCCCGCAGAATTTTTTTAGCCATCACCCCCCTTGGCCGCGACGCCGGGGCAGACTACTCTTGCAGGCAGCCGGACAAACTAAGCCGGCGACGACAACAACAAGATTCACCCCGGGGGATGCCTTGATCATGTCGAACCCAACCGTCACGCGGGGCCCCGCTCGGGGCGTGTTCACGGCGGCGCTGGCAGCTGTCGCCATCGCCTGGTCGCAGGCCGCCTCGGCGGTGGCCGTGCCGGTGCTCTACGTGTCGGTGGACGGGGCGCCCGAAGTGTCCTTCGAGTTCGACCAGGCCTGCGATGGCACCAAGGCGGTGGTCTGCGTCGGCACCGGCGCCGCGGGCGACCTGTCGATCGACCTGTTCGAATTGACGGCCGATCCCGATCCCTACGTGACCGCGGCGATGAGCCTCTACAACAGCTCGCTTTCCAGCACGATCTCCGTGGTGGCGACGGTGCTCTTTCCCCTCGTGGGCAGTTACGCCTCGCCGGACGTCGGCCTCGGCACCGGCCTCGTCAACAACGTCTTCGGCGGGGGCATCTTCAACCTGACTGTCGAAGCCTTGGTGGATCCACCGTCCTTGCCGCTCGCGTTCATCGATGAGGCCTCGCCCGGCGTGCCGCTCAGCGTGTGCGAAGACCTGGGCTTCGACCCGGCCTGCCAGTCGGTCGTCGGCGTGTCGCTCGCCCAGTCCGGTCCGGGCACGCTCGACGTGTTGTCTTACATCGCACTGCGGCTCACGTTCGACCTGAGCCCCGACACGGCGGCCACGATCGGCCTCGCCCCCGGCGAAGACTTCGACGGCGCCGCCTACTTCTCCGTGACACCGCAGGCGGCGGTGCCGCTGCCCGCCGCGGCGTGGATGCTGCTCTCGGGACTGGGCACCTTGCTCGCCCTGCGGCGCAAGGCAGCCAGCGCGTCCTAGGAACAGGTGCCGGTCCTTCGGTTTCGAAAAGCCCGAGGAACAGGTACCGGCACCGTATCCGCGCTTCGTTCAGTTCCGCCTCAAGAACCACCTGAACGGTGAATCCGCGCGCAGCCGCCAGGATGGCCGGTCGTTCGCCGGAGACACATTTTTACCCTGGTCGGTCCGGGCCGGTTCGGCCGCCTCGGTGGCGGGCTCGGCACGCTGCTGGGGCACTGCCGGGGCCGGATCGCTGCCGGTCGCCGTTTCCGGCGGTTGGGGCTCCTGGACGGTCGTGACCACTGACTGGGTACCGGCCGGGGGAGAGGACTCGGCCCCGGAAATGACCGTCCCCGCATTCTGTCCTGCCATTGCCGCCTGGATATAGGGCCTGGCCGCATCGAGCATCCGCGACGGGCTGTGCCCGACGCCGTTGACGATGACCTTGCGGTGCACCGGCCGGCCGAAGTGCCGGGCGAGGTGGTCGAAGAACTTCAGCCCGCGATCGTAGCGGTTGCGCCCCTGGCGGTTCGCCTCGCAGCTGGTGTCGAGGTACTTGTCGACCTTGGTGTCGAGGCTGCCGAGCATGTAGATGACGTCCCGCTCGGCGTAGTCGCGCGCGATGCCCCCTCCCATGTAATCGTTCGGATCCTCCAGCCCGTACTTGTACTCGTTGTAGTCCGGGCAGTCGCCGCCCACCGGGCGGGTCCCGTCCAGATACAGGTAGGAACTCGGATTGGCGACGATGAAGGTCAGTCCCTGCAGGCGCGTGCCTGCCGCGTAGCGGGTGACGAACTGCCCGCCGGCGCTGTGCCCGGCGACTGCCACGCCGTGGTACATCTCCACCATCCGGTCGAGCACCTCGTAGGAGCTGACCCGCTCGGCATCCTTCGAACGGTCACCGCGCTTCCAGCCGCCCGAGGTCCAGTACAGGCCGGGACCGGAATCCTGGAAATGCGGGGCGATGACCAGGGTGTCGAGATCGTCGAGGTAGCCGAGATAGTCGTCGGCGTTGCGATTCGTGCCGTGGATCACGAACACGGCCGGACCGTGCTTGTCGTTGGAACAGTACGGCACGTAGGAGGCGCCGACCGGAAACCGGTGGGTACAGTTCACCGCGGCCGTCGCCGCGCCGCTCGCCAGCCCCAGCAGGACCAGCACAGAAGTCATCACCGCTCGCATCGCAGCCTCCACGTGTCCAACGCAACCCAGGTCCAGTGTAGGGAGGCGTGAAATAGCGACTACGACGCAGTTCTCAACAAACTCCGGGTTATGTTCAGCAGCGGAAAATAGTCGCGGTCGGCCGGCGGGTGCTGCGATGCATCCGTGGAAACGCCATGTGGCCGCGGCGAGGCAGCCGCGGTCAGTCGGGCAGGTAGGGCCTGGCCGCCTTGAGCATGCGGCTCGGGCTGTGCCCGACGCCCTTCACGATCACCTTGCGGTGCGCCGTGCGGCCATAGCGGCTCTGCAGGTGATCGTAGAACCTGAGGCCGCGCTCGTAGCGGTTGCGCCCCTGGCGATTCGCCTCGCAGCCGGTGTCGAGGTACTTGTCGATCTTCGTGTCGCGATCGCCGAGCAGGTAGATGACGTCGCGCTCGGCGTAGTCACGCGCCACACCGGCGCTCATGTAGTCGTTCAGATCCTCCAGGCCATACCGGTACTCGTTGTAATCGCGGCAGGTCATGGCGCTGCCGAAGGGCCTGCTCCGGTCGAGATACAGGTAGGAGCTCGGATTCGCGACGATGAAGGTCAGCCCCTGCAGGCGCGTGCCCGCCGCATAGCGCGTGACGAACTGTCCGCCGGCGCTGTGGCCGACCACGGCGACGCCGTGGTACATCTCCACCATCCGGTCGAGCACCTCGAACGAGCTGACGCGCTGGGAGTCCTTGGACTGGTCGCCCTGCTTCCAGCCGGAGGAGGACCAGTAAAGCCCCGGTCCCGACTCTTGGAACTCGGGCGCGATCACCAGCGTGTCGAGATCGTCGAGGTCATTGAGGTAA
>JAKLLP010000109.1 GCA_023150055.1 Gammaproteobacteria bacterium
GCTACCAGCGCAGGAAACCTGGTTCTTACCCGATTCGCGAGAGACCTATCGATGCCGATCTATGAATACGAGTGTCGCGGCTGCGGCCACACCCTCGACGTGTTGCAGAAAGTCACGGACAGCCCGCTGCGCAAGTGTCCCGAGTGCGGCGCCCTGAAGTTGCAGCGGCTGGTCTCGGCGCCGCAGTTCCGCCTGAAGGGTGGTGGCTGGTACGAGACCGATTTCAAGCAGAACGGCCGGCGTCGCGTGATCGATGATGGCGCGGGCACGGACTCCGCAGGCGGTGAAAAAGCCGACAAGGCCGAAAAGACCGACGCGGCCGCCAAACCGGAAAAGAGCGACAAGAGCGCCACGAGCGCTGGCGCGCAGGAGCCGGCGGCCGCCAGCAAGGCCGGAAAAAAGAAGGGCATTACCGCATCGGCCCCGGCAAAGCCTCCGCCATCGGCGGCGGACTGACGCCGCTCGCCAGGGGCCTGTCCTGGTGACGGGCATCGTCACGAGGATGCCCGGGTAGATTATCCATGATCCGGTCAGGCTCCCAGGTTGCCGCCGGTGGCTGCATCGGCGACCATTAGCCGTTTGCCATGAACGGTTGATCGGCCGCGACCCATGAAGCCATTTCAGCGCTATATTCTGGCGGGCCTGCTCGTGTGGATTCCGCTGGGGATCACCTTCCTGATCCTGAAGCTCATCGTGGATCTCATGGACCAGACCCTGGTCCTGCTGCCCGCCGCTTATCGCCCCGAGCAGCTGCTCGGCTTTCGCATCCCAGGGCTCGGCATCCTGCTCACCGGCGTCGTGGTATTCGTGACGGGCGTGTTCACCGCCAACCTCGTCGGCCGGCACCTGCTGCGAGTCTGGGACGGGATCCTCAATCGCATCCCGCTGGTGCGCTCCATTTATGGCAGCGCCAAGCACTTCACCGAGATATTGCTCGGCGAAACCAACCAGTCCTTCAAGCGGGTGGTGCTCGTCGAGTGGCCGCGCCAGGGCATTTATGCGGTCGCTTTCATCACCGGCAACCGGTTCGACGAGGTCGCGCACCGCACCGGCGAGGATATCGTCGCCGTCTTCGTGCCGACGACGCCGAATCCGACCTCCGGATTCGTGGTGCTCATGCCCCGCCGGGATATCATCGACCTCGACATGGACGTGGAATCGGCCTTCAAGCTGATCGTCTCCCTCGGTGTCGTGGCGCCTACCTGGAGCCCGGGCGGCAAGGGCGCGACGCTTGCGCCGCCCCGGCCCCGTTCGTAACATCCGCCCGCTCCGCCCCGAACGGTTCCCAACGACCACCCCCCAGGCGCCACACCAGATGACGACCCAAGGCATGCGAACCCACTACTGCGGCGAGATCAACGCCGCGCATATCGACCAGACCGTGACCGTTGCCGGCTGGGTCCACCGCCGGCGTGACCACGGCGGGGTGATCTTCATCGACCTGCGCGACCGCGAGGGCCTGCTGCAGGTGGTGGCCGATCCCGATTCCGCCGAGGTGTTCCGCGAGGCCGAGCGCGTGCGCAGCGAGTACGTGCTGGTCGTGCGCGGCAAGGTGCGCCATCGCCCGCCGGGCACGACCAACCCCAAGCTCGCCAGCGGCGAGGTCGAGCTGCTCGCCGAGCGTTTCGAAGTGCTGAACGCCGCCGAAACGCCGCCGTTCCACCACGACGAGCAGGCGAGCGAGGACCTGCGGCTGCGTTACCGCTTCCTCGACCTGCGCCGCGAGGAGATGACCCAGCGGCTGCGATTGCGTCACCGGGTCACGCAGGTGCTGCGAAATTTCCTCGACGCGCACGGCTTCGTCGACATCGAAACCCCGATGCTCACCCGCACGACGCCCGAGGGTGCGCGCGATTACATCGTCCCGAGCCGCACACATCCGGGCAAGTTCTTCGCGCTGCCGCAGTCGCCGCAGCTGTTCAAGCAGCTCCTGATGATGTCCGGGCTCGACCGCTACTACCAGGTTGCGCGCTGCTTCCGCGACGAGGACCTGCGCGCCGATCGCCAGCCGGAGTTTACCCAGCTCGACATCGAGACGTCGTTCATGACCGAGGACGACATCATGTCGATCATGGAGGCGCTGATCCGCGAGCTGTTCAGGAAGATCCTCGACGTCGAACTGCCCGATCCGCTGCCGCGGATGACCCACTCGGAAGCCGTGGAGCGTTTCGGCATCGATCGGCCCGATCTGCGCATCCCGCTCGAACTGGTCGAGGTGGGCGATCTCATGCGCGGCATCGAGTTCAAGGTATTTGCAGAGCCCGCCACCGATCCGGACGGCCGCGTCGCCGCGCTCAAGTTGCCGGGTGGCGGTACGCTCTCGCGCAAGGAGATCGACGACTACACGGCCTATGTGGCCCGTTACGGCGCCAGGGGGCTTGCCTACATCAAGGTCAACGATCCGGCGAAGGGACGCGAAGGGCTGCAGTCGCCGATACTCAAGTTCATGCCGGATGCGACCGTTGCCGGCCTGATGGAGCGGCTCGCCCCGGCGGCCGGCGATCTCGTTTTCTTCGGGGCCGACAAGCGCAAGGTTGTGAACGACTCGCTCGCCGCGCTGCGGGTGAAGCTCGGCCACGACCGCGGCCTGGTGGCCGCGGGCTGGCGCCCGCTGTGGGTGGTCGATTTCCCGGGCTTCGAGTGGGATCCCCAGGAGAAGCGCTGGGCGGCGCTGCATCACCCGTTCACGGCGCCGAAAGTGGCGAGCCCTGCAGATCTCGAGGGAGACCCGGGCCGGGCGCTGTCACGCGCGTACGACATGGTGCTCAACGGCACCGAGATCGGCGGCGGTTCGATCCGTATCCACACCGAGGCGATGCAGTCGGCGGTATTCCGGGTGCTCGGGCTCTCGGCGGAGGAGGCCGAGAGCAAGTTCGGGTTCCTGCTGCGCGCCATGCGCTACGGCTGCCCGCCGCACGGTGGCATCGCCTTCGGTCTCGACCGCCTGGTGATGCTGATGTGCGGCGCCACCAGCATCCGCGACGTCATCGCTTTCCCGAAGACGCAGACCGCCAGTTGCCTGATGACGGATGCGCCCGGCGAAGTCTCGCCGCTGCAACTCAAGGAAACCGGCATCCGGGTGCGCACCGCCGAGTGACGGCACCGATGGGCCATGTCATGCGTCGCCGGCAATTCCTGCTCGGGGTGAGCGGACTCGCTCTCGCCGGCGCCATGCCCGCCGCCGAGCCTGACGAGACGGTGGTCTTGATCCATGGACTGTGGATGACCGGCCTGGAGAGCGGCCTGCTGCGCAGCCGCCTCGCCGACGACTACGGTTTCCCGACGCGGCAGTACACCTACCACACCGTGCAGGTGGGGCTCGAGGACAACATCCGCCTGTTGCAAGAATTCCTCGCCGATGTCCCCGGCAAGCGGGTGCATATCGTCGGCCACAGCCTCGGCGGATTGCTCGCCCTGCACACGGTCAGCCGGTTCCCGGATCTGAGGGATGGGCGCGTGGTCTGCCTCGGCTCACCGCTGCGCGGGAGCGTGGCTGCGCGCGCCATGGCGGCGCTGCCCTTCGGCGAGGAAGTGCTCGGCGCCACGATCCGCGAGGCCGTCCTCAGTGGCGGGCTCAGCGAATTCCGCGGGTCGCGCGACGTCGGCGTGATCGCGGGCACGCTCGGCGTCGGTCTCGGCGTGGTGATCGAGAACCTGCCGGTGCCGAACGACGGCACCGTGGCGGTGGTCGAGACGCAGTTGCCGGGCATCAAGGACCACCTCGAGGTCGAGGTCAGTCACACGGGCTTTCTCGTCTCGCCGCTGGTGGCCTCGCAGACGGCGTACTTTCTGCGCCACGGCGTGTTCGCGCGTTAGGGGAACGCTGCGCAGATCCACCTGCGCAGTCACCGCCCTGGCGGTGGGGCGTACCCGGAGTTGCTCCTCCCTGCTCGCTTTGTTCGGGGACCGACGCCACCGGGCGCTTCCCGGCGGGAGACTCCCCGGCGCAACGTCACGCTAACGGCGATCCCGCAGCGCCTGCACCGCCGTCCAGACGAGCGTCGCCGCTACCAGCGGCAGCGCCAGCAGGACGGCATTGGTGAAGGTCTCGAGCGCCGGGTGCCCGGTGGCCGCCAGCACCAGCACCGTGAGGTAGGCGGCATAGCTCGCGATGAAAAGCGCCCCTTCCCAGCGCGCGACCGCGAACCCGCTGAAAAACACCGGCAGGCAGGCGAGCGCGACCGCGATCATGATCGGCAGGTCGAAGCTGAGCACCGCCGCGCTCACCGGCAGGCCCCCCGGCGTGACCAGCGCGGCGAGTCCGAGGATCAGCAGGATGTTGAAGATGTTGGAGCCCACCACGTTGCCGATGGCGATATCGCGTTCGCCGCGCAGCGTGGCGACTATCGAGGTCGCGACTTCGGGGAGTGAGGTGCCTGCGGCGACGATGGTGAGACCGATCACGAGGTCGCTGACACCGAGCCCGCGTGCGATGGCGGTGGCCGCATCGACCAGCCAGCTCGCGCCGAGGATGAGCGTGCCGAGACCGGCGATCACGAAGCCGGCCTGGTGCGCGAGGTCGCCGCCCCGGCTCGCGCCGCTTCTGCCGAAAATCGTGCCAGCCAGGAAGGACAACGCCCCGGCGGCGAGCAGCCCGGCCACCGCCGTATCGATCCACCCGAGCGCATAGCCCGCGCCGGCGAGCGTCAGCGCCACCGTCGCGCCCGCCGACCAGGGCAGGGCCCGGCCGGCGATCACGCTGATCGACACGGGGCCGGCTCCGGCGGCTGCCGTATCACGCCGGCTCTCCACGATCAACCAGCTCGTGTAGCCGATTAGGCCGCCGACGAGCAGCGCGCCGTCACCGAAGCCGATGCGCCCGTCGAGAACCAGGCCCGCGAGCAGCAGCGAGACGCCGATCATCACCGGGACTTCCCGGCGGACCAGCTGCCGGGAGACGGTGAGTGGCAGGATCAGCGCACAGGCGCCGAGGATGACGAGCACGTTGAAGATGTTGGAGCCGACGACGTTGCCGACGGCGATGTCGGGCTTGCCGTCGAGGCCTGCCTTGAGGCTCACCGCGAGTTCCGGCGCGCTGGTGCCGAAGGCGACCACCGTGAGGCCGATGACGAGCGGCGCTATGCCGAACACCGTGGCCAGGCGCGAGGCGCCGCGCACGAGCAGCTCGCCCCCTGCGGCGAGGAGCGCAAAGCCCGCGCCGAGCAGGAGCAACGTCGGCAAATCGATCACGGTCCCATGTTACACAAGGCGTGCCGCCAGCGCCGCGCGCCGCCACGACACCCCGCGGGACGGCACACCAGCGATCTTGACGAGTGCGAAAGCATGAGCACAGGCGGTGACCGGCTGCCACCGCCCACCGCCGGCAGCGTCGCACCCGGCATGGAGCTGTTACACGAGTTTTTTCAGCTGATACACCGCGTCGAGCGCCTCGCGCGGTGACATGTGGTCGGGGTCCATGGCGGCGAGTCGTTCCCGCAGCGGGTCGGCGACGGCGGTGGGTTGCAGGTCGAGTTCGGCCTGCGCCTGCGGCCGGCGCTGCGCGCGGGAGTGCTGCTCGAGTGCGGCCAGGTAGTCGCGCGCGCGGCCGATGACCGTCCCCGGCACGCCGGCGAGCGCTGCCACCTGCAGTCCGTAGCTCTGGTTGGCGGGCCCTTCCTTCACCGCGTGCAGGAACACGAGCCGCTCGTCGTGGCTGGTGGCATCGAGATGCACGTTCGCGCAGCCGGCGATTTCGGCGGCAAGCTCCGTGAGCTCGAAGTAGTGCGTGGCAAAGAGCGTGAAGGCGCCGATCCGCTCGCCGATGAAATGCGCGGCGGCCCAGGCGAGCGACAGGCCATCGAAAGTGCTCGTCCCGCGGCCGACCTCGTCCATGAGCACCAGGCTCTCCGCGGTCGCGTTGTTGAGGATGTTCGCCGTTTCCGTCATCTCCACCATGAAAGTCGAGCGCCCGCCGGCCAGGTCGTCCGCCGCGCCGATGCGCGTGAAGATGCGGTCGAGTGGGCCGAGGCGCGCCGCGTCGGCGGGCACGAAGCTGCCGATGTGCGCCAGGATGGCGATGAGCGCGGTCTGGCGCATGAAGGTGGACTTGCCGCCCATGTTGGGGCCCGTGATGACCAGCAGCCGCCGCCCGGGCCCGAGCTCGAGATCGTTGGGCACGAAGGGATCCTCCAGCACCTGCTCGACCACGGGGTGACGGCCTGCGCGGATGCTGATGAGCGGCTCGTCGGTGAGTTCCGGCCGGCAGAAACCGAGCGCCAGCGAGCGCAGCGCGAGCGTGGCGAGCACGTCGGTCTCGGCGAGCGCGGTGGCCAGCTCGCGCAGCCCCGGCAGCACCTCGAGCAGCCTCCCGAGCAGATCGTTGTAGAGATCTTTCTCGCGGGCGAGCGCGCGATCGCGCGCCGAGAGCACCTTGCCCTCGAAGGCCTGCAGCTCCGGTGTGATGAAACGCTCGGCGCCCTTCAGCGTCTGGCGGCGCTGGTAGTCGGCCGGGGCGTGCTCCGCCTGCGCGCGCGAGATCTCGATGTAGTAACCGTGGACGCGGTTGTAGCCGACCTTCAGCGAGGGTAGCCCGGTGCGCGTGCGCTCACGGGCCTCGAGGTCGAGCAGGTACTGGTCGGCATTGGTGGCGATGTCACGCAGCTCGTCGAGCTCGGTGTCGTAGCCGGTGGCGATGACGCCACCGTCGCGAATGAGCATCGGCGGGTCGTCGATCAGCGCGCGCTCGAGAAGCGCGCGCGTCGCCACGTGGTCGCCGAGCCCGCCGGCGAGCGCGGCCAGGAGGGGCGAGTCGAAGGCCGCAAGCCGGCGGCGGGTGTCCGGCGCGAGCTGCAGTGCCGTCCGGAGCTGGGCGAGGTCGCGCGGGCGCGCGGAACGCAGGGCAATGCGGGCGAGAATGCGTTCGAGGTCGCCGATCGCGCGCAGCGTCTCGACGAGCGCGCCGGCCTCACCCACGCGCAGCGCGTCGAGCGCCTGGTAACGGCGGTTGAGCACGGCGTGATCGCGCAGCGGGCGGTTCAGCCAGCGGCGCAGCATCCGGCTCCCC
>JAKLLP010000010.1 GCA_023150055.1 Gammaproteobacteria bacterium
GAGGCGCACCAGTCGCCGCCATAGCCGACCCGATGGCCCCGGGGAATCTTCTTCACGGCAATCAGCCGGGTCTCGAACTCCATCACGGGCTGCAAACCGAGCGACTCGGCCGACCGCCCGGCGAAGGGCGAAGCCCCGTACAGCATGAGACCGGGCCGGACCCAGTTGTCGCCGCCTGCTCTGGCAAGACTCTGCGGCCACTGCAGTATTGCCGCGGAGTTGCTGAGACTGACATCGCCCTGCCAACCCTGCGAGGCCGCACGAAAATGGTTGATCTGGCTGGCGGTCACCTCGCTGTCGGGCTCATCGGCACAGGCAAAATGCGTCATGAGGCGCAGGGTTTCACAGCCCGGCCAGGACTGCAGCCGCTGCCGCGTTTCGGCGACTGTGTCCGACGGGAAACCCAGTCGGCCCATCCCCGTATCGACCTTGAGCCACAGCCCCAGAGAGCCGCGGGGCGCAAGCCCCTCCAGCAACTCGACCTGCCGAATGTCGTGCACGACGAACTCCAGTCCCGACTCGAAACCGGCCTGGACCTCATCTGCATGAACGAACCCACCCAGTACGACGATCCGCCCAACGATGCCTGCCTCACGCAACTGCAGCGCTTCCTCTATGCGTGCGACCGCCAGGCCGTCGGCCGCCTGGAGCGTGTGAGCGACGGTCACCAGGCCGTGTCCGTAACCATTGGCCTTGATCACTGCCAGCACCCGGCAGCCCGGTGCATGCTCCCGGACCTTCTGGAGATTGTTGTGAAGCGCCCTTGCCCGTACCAGTGCCCGGGCTGCCGCGGTCACGTGAATCCCTCGATCTCGGGCGCGTAGTTCTCGAAGCGGGTGTACTTGCCAAGGAAAGTCAGGGGGAACTCGCCAGTCGGGCCGTTGCGCTGCTTGGCGATAGTGATGTCGGCAATCCCTTTGCGCGGGGTGTTCTGGTTGTACACCTCTTCGCGATAGATGAACACGATCATGTCCGCGTCCTGCTCAATGGCGCCGGATTCCCGCAGGTCGGACATCACCGGCTTCTTGTCCTGCCGCTGCTCGACGCTACGGTTGAGCTGTGAAAGCGCGATCACCGGCACCTTCAGCTCTCTGGCAAGCGCTTTCATCGAGCGGGAGATTTCCGATATTTCCGTAGCGCGATTCTCCGTGGTGCCGGCGACGCGCATGAGTTGCAGGTAATCGAGGACGATCAGCGACAACCCATGCTCGCGCTGCAGCCTGCGCGCCCGCGAGCGGACCTCGGTCGGCGTGAGTGCCGGCGTGTCGTCGATGAATATCCTGGCGTCAGCCATCTGCCGGATCGCCCCGTTGATACGCGGCCATTCGTCGTCGCCGAACCGGCCATTGCGCAAATGGGACTGGTCGACACGACCGAGCGAGGAAATCATGCGGAAGGCCAACTGCTCGACCGACATAGGCCTGCTGAATACTCATCGAACCTGGTAAAGCCGGTCGAAACCCCGGTAATGCTGCCGCCCGCCTGGTGCAGCATGTCGAGCCGGTCGATCGTGCTGCCGAGCACGTCCTTGATGGGCACGAACCCGGAGCCGCGTCGCTGACCCCGCTGGGCAATCTCGAGTATCCGCCGCTCCGCTTCGTCCACCAGTTCTGCCGCGGGGCGCCCCTCGGTATGAAAGGCGATACCGACGATCTCGTTACCCGTTTGCACGAGCTCCCGCAACAGCGCCCGATCGCGGATGATGCGTGCGTAGTCGGCGACGTTGGCCGCACTCGGCGTGTCGCGCACGAGCGATCCGAGGTAGCCGAGACCACCCGCATCGGCAATTTCCGCGCGGCTTTCGAGATAATCAGCAATGGTGACGACATCGAACGGCTGCCGTCGCTCCGACAACTCCCTGATCGCCGAGAAAATCAGGCGATGATCGGGCCGGTAGAAGTCGCGCTCGGTAACCAGGTCAGCGACCTTGTCCCACGCGCTGTTGTCGAGCATCAGCCCGCCGATCAACGCCTGCTCGGCTGGCACTGAACTCGGCGGCAGCGTCAATTCATCCATGCCGGTTGCGGCCGGATTGATGACGGGGTTGAGACTGGCCACGGCCGCGGGAGCCGCTCCGTTAAGCGGACGCGGCATCCTCCGCCACGACCTCGATCTTGAGGTCCACGTCGACGTCGGTGTGCAGATGTATGGTGACGATATGTTCCCCAACCACGCGAATCGGACCGGCGGGCAGACGCACTTCGCTGCGCTCCACGGCGACGCCAGCCGTGCTGCATGCCTCGGCGATATCGACGGTGCCGAGCGAGCCGAAGAGCTTGCCTTCGGATCCTGCCTTGGCCGTCAGGCGCAGGGCCAGCGCCTCCAGCTGAGTCTTGCGGGCATGTGCCGCACCCAGTTGCTCGGACTGCCTGCGCTCGAGATCGGCCCGGCGGGCCTCGAGCGCGGCGATATTTTCCGGCGTGGCGGGAGCGGCCTTGCCCTGCGGCAGCAGGAAATTCCTGCCGAAGCCAGGCTTGACGCGCACGCGGTCACCGATGTTGCCGAGGTTAGCGACTTTTTCCAGAAGAATCAGTTCCATATGAATACTCTCTTTAATTTCAATCGAGCCGCCGCAGCGCCCCTTGCAGATTACACCAATTCGTCCCTGGCCCGCCGCAGGCTGTAGACGTTATCGACGAGCCCGAGCAATGCGAGCAGCGCCAGCTCGGCAGCCGCTATTGCGGGGTTCAGGACCATCGGCAGGTAGAGCGCGAATAGCCAGAACCTCGGCCAGTTCCGCCGGGCGCCATGCCAGTGGATGATCGCCAGCCCCTGGACCACGAAGCCGGTCGCCAATACCAGCAACAGGTCGTCGACGGCAGTTCCTTGCCCGAGCACGAACAACACCGCGAGAATGACCGCCAAACCGCCCAGAACACGGCCCATCCTGATGTCGCGGAACTCCTCGGCAAAGCTGCGACCCGGGGCCATTGCGGTCAGCCAGCAGCCGACGAACAACGCTGCCATCGAACTGGCGACCGCGCTGGCGGCCATCATCCCGGTCATGAGCCCGGCGGCCACCGGCAGAAGGTCCGTCGGCGCCACTTCCATGCCGGCGCTCTGCGCACGCACCACCAGGTCGGCGAGCACCTGCTCCCAGAAACCTTCCGGATCCTCACTCCAGATCGTAAACGCCAGTGCGCCCGCCGCTCCTAACAGCACCGCGACCTGGAGCGCCAGGGTCATCGAACCCCTGTTGAACAACTGGCCGAGCAGCACGGCCACGCCCCAGGTCAGCGCAGCTCCAACGCCCGTCTCGAACCAGATCCCGCCCGTGAGCGCGGTGAGCCCCACCAGCACCAGCAGGGCGCCCGCACAATCCACTGCAGCAGAGCGCCAGCCGCGCGCGATCGAACCGGACACGACCAACGCGGCACTGACGACAGCCAGCAACGGCATCGGAAACATCAGGGCGATCAGCGCGATGCGGATCGGTCGTCGCCCCGCTATCCAGTCGGATGCGGCGGACATGGCAGCGCCCGTCTGGGCAGTGGCCCTGGTGTCAGTGCTTGTCGGTGTACGGCAGCAATGCCAGGTACCGCGCCCGCTTCACTGCCATCGACAGCTGGCGCTGGTAGTTGGCGTTGGTTCCCGTGATGCGGCTTGGCACGATCTTGCCGGTCTCGGTGATGTATTGGCGCAGCGTCTCGAGATCCTTGTAGTCAATCTCTTTCACGCCTTCTGCCGAGAATCTGCAGTACTTGCGTCGCCGGAAAAACCTGCTCATTTAAGCTCAACTCCCTGAAGTCAGCGTTTCAGCCCGTGGATCTATTCCGCCGCCTGCGCGGCGACCGGCGTATCGCTCGCGGCATCGCCATCGCTGGCCGGTGCCTCCCGACGTTTGTCGCGGCCCGAACCGGACTCGTCGTCCGCCGACTTGGCGAGGTGCGATGGCGTGGTCACGGCCTCATCGCGATGAATGATCAGATACCGCAACACCGCATCGCTGAAGCGGAAAGCATCCGTCAACTCATCGAGCGCCGCCTTGGTGCACTCGATATTCATCAGGACGTAGTGGGCCTTGTGGACCTTGGCGATGGTATGAGTGAGCTGGCGGCGTCCCCAGTCTTCGAGCCTGTGAACCTGGCCACTGGTCGCCGCCATGATGCCCTTGTAGCGGTCGATCATGGCAGGAACCTGCTCGCTCTGGTCCGGATGGACCAGAAACACGACTTCGTAATGCCTCATTGTATCTCCCTGTGGTTAAAGCCACCCGCAGCGCGGTGTGGCAAGGAGCCCGGGCCTGCGGTTCGGCCGAACCCGGGGAGGCGCGATCCTACCGGAGCGCCCCCGGTGGCGCAAGGCGGGAACGCTGGCGCAGACACTCGTAAAGACAGATCCCGGCAGCCACCGCCACGTTGAGGCTCTCGACCACGCCGTTCATTGGCAGGCGCACCAGCGCATCGCAACGCTCCCGGGTGAGCCGGCGCATACCCTGGCCCTCGGCGCCGAAAACCAGCGCCACTGGACCGCAAAGCTCGAGTTCGAACAGGCTTCGCGGCGCCGCCTCCTCCGTGCCGATGACCTGCACGCCCAATTCGGTCAACGAGACGAGAAAACGCGCCAGGTTGCCAACCTCCGCGAAAGGCTGCACCTCGGCTGCCCCGGACGCTACCTTGCTCACGGCCGGTGTAATGCCGACATTGCGGCTGCGCCCCGCCACCACCAGGTCCACACCGGCTGCGTCCGCCGTGCGCAACAGGGAACCAAAGTTGCGCGGATCCTGAATGCTGTCGAGGGCGAGGACGAGCGGTGTCGCAACCCGGCTGACGAGCTCGATCGCCTCGCGTTCGCTGAGAGTACTGGCACCGCGGACAAGCGCCGCGACGCCCTGATGCTTGTCAGTGCCCGTCAACCGCTGCAGTTCCTGCGGCGCCGCGACGACCACCGGAGCAGACGAGCGCTCGATGTCCCCGGCCAGCCGACCGAGTCTCTTCGCTCCCAGTCCATCGACGACATAAAGCCGCTCTACCAAGCCCCTGGCGAGGGCCTTGCGCACAGCCTGGATACCGTAGGCCACGCGGGTCTGCATAGGCTGCCTACCTCAATCGTCCCGGGCGACGCTTCTTGCCGGGCGCGCGACGGTCCGAACGCCCGGACTCCGGCAGCTGACCTGCTTCCAGCGCAAGGTCGATCTTCGCCTCGTCGACGTCCACACGCACGACCCGCACGCGCAGCGACTGCCCCAGCCCGAACGACCGACCGGAACGCTCACCCGTGAGCCGCAGCCCTCCGTGCTCGAGATGGTAGTAGTCGTTGCCCAGGCCGGTGACATGCACGAGGCCATCGAGATTGAGCTCAGTGAGGGTCACGAACAGGCCAAAGTGCGTTACGCCGGTCACCACGCCATCGAAGACGGCGCCGATGTGATCCCGGACGTAGGCGCACTTGTAGCGCGCCTCGACGTGACGGGCCGCTTCCTCCGCGCGCCTTTCGCGCTCGGAACACAACTTACCCAGCGTCTCCATCGCCGGGGTGTCGTAGGTGAACGATGCCGGCCTGGCTCCGTCCAGGACGTGCCCGATCCCACGATGCACCAGCAGATCGGGATAACGGCGTATGGGCGAGGTGAAGTGCACATAGTTCGACAAGGCCAGCCCGAAGTGACCGATATTCGCGGGCTGATAAACCGCCTGCGCCATGGTGCGCAACACTGCGGTCGCCAGCACCGCATAATCCGGGCGGTCGCGCAGTTGCACCAGTATCCGGTTCAGCTCCCGGGATTTCGCCCGTGCCTGCCCGCTCACCTTGACCCCGAGGGCCTGCAGCATCAGCCGGAGGTTCTCGAATTTCTCCTCGTCGGGCCCGGCATGCACGCGGTACAGCGTGGGCAGACGATGCCGACGGAGAAACCTCGCAGCCTGGACGTTGGCCGCAATCATGCAGTCCTCGATCAGGCGATGCGCGTCGTTACGCTGGCGCAGGGTAATCCGGTCGATATGACCACTCTCGCCGATTTCGATTCGCGCCTCAGGCAACTCCATGTCGAGTGCGCCCCGGCGTTGGCGGGCACTCTCGAGCGCGCGGAAGACGGCATACAGGTGATCGACCTGGGTAAGGACGCCATGCAACCGGTGACGGGCCCGCGTGTCGCCGTCCCGGGCCGCCTGCACGTCCTCGTAGACCAGGCGCTGGCGCGAACGCATCACTGCCCGGAAGAACCTGGTGTCACCGACCTCGCCCTGGTCGCCGACCTGCATCTCGCAGGCCATGCACAACCGGTCGACATCGGGCTTGAGCGAGCACAGCCCGTTGGAGAGTTGCTCCGGCAGCATCGGCACGACCCGGTCGGGGAAATACGTGGAAGTGCCGCGACGGGAAGCCTCGCCATCCAGCGCACCGCCCGGTCGCACGTAATGGGAGACATCCGCGATGGCCACCACCAGGCGCCAGCCTGACCCGCGCGGTTCCGCGAACACGGCATCGTCGAAATCGCGCGCATCGGCGCCGTCGATAGTGACCAGCGGGACGCCGCGGAGATCTTCGCGATTGCGCTTGTCGGTCTCGCGCACCGCCTCGCCGAGAGCGGCGGCGGCCTGGCGTGCTTCGGCAGGCCACGTGTGCGACAGACCGAAAATCTCCAGCGCTGCGTCGGTGGCAACCGACGGATCCTCCTCGGGACTGCCGAGCACGCGCAGCACCTTGCCCTGCGCCTCGCGCGTGGTACTCGGGTAGGTGATGATTTCGAGCTTGACGAACTCACCGGGCTGCGCGCCGCCGCGGAAGTGATCGGGCACGAGAAAATGCCCCGCCCCGCGCCGGGTCTCGACCACGTAGCCGACACCGTGCTCACGCCGGTAACGCCCCACCGCATGCACCCGCCCCCGGGCGAGCACCTCGACCACTCGACCACGGTCCCGGCCGGCCGGTTTTTCGGTCCCTGCCCGGCCACGCGCACCGCCACCCGATCACCGTCGAGCAGCTGGCGCATTTCCCCCGGTGGCAGATAGATATCGGCGCCACCGCTATCGGTAACGAGGAATCCGAAGCCATCACGGTGCGCCGAGACGACACCGGTGACGACGTCGAGCTTGGCGAGCAGGCAATACTCGTTCCTGCGATTGATGAGCAGGCGTCCGCTGACCTTCAGCTGCTCCAGTTGCTGCCGCAGTGCTTCGCGATGAATGTCTTTGCGGACCCCAAGCAGATCTGCGAGCGCGTCGAACCCCAGCGGAACGCCACGCTCTTCGAGCACCGAGAGAATTGCCGCGGCATCCGGCACCGGGTGGCGATACCGCGGACGGGGGTCCGGTCGCGCGGCTGCGCGCGAACCCGGTTGATGGCGCTTAGGCAAAGCGCTGGGGGATCAGGATGGTCATTTCGTTGACAAGCATACAGGGTACCTTTAAATTCGCGCCACTTTTGATCCGACCCCCTGCCCAGGTGGCGGAATTGGTAGACGCGCTGGTTTCAGGTACCAGTGGAGCGATCCGTGGAGGTTCGAGTCCTCTCCTGGGCACCAACGAGCGACATGGGTCGCCGACGGCGCTGTCCTGTGCCTGCGCCTTAGCTGCTGCAGACAGGTCACGCCTTCAGCCGCTTTCCGCAATCCGACGCAGGTCCTCGGCGTACCCCCGGAATTTCTTCTGTGCCCTCCCCCGCTGGCGGGCATCGAGGCTGTCGAGCAGGGCTGCCATCATCGCCATTACCGTGGCGCGGTTGGCATCGACCTGTGCGCGGTAGTCCGCGGTGTCGAACTGGTTCGGGTCCAGCGCCATGTCCAGCAACGCATCCCCGAACGCCGGCGCTGGCGGAGGGTCCTGCAGAAGCGCGAGGAACCGGGCCTGCCAATGTCGTCGCCGCTCTAGCCATTGCTCGGATACGTCATGCATGCCGGCCAGCCGCTCCTGCAGAATCTGGCGCTGAGTCCCGGACAGCCGCCCCGTGAATCGCTCGGTAGCCCGAATGGCGCTGCGCAGTCGTCGCTTCTTTCGCTGCTCCGGCGTCGCCCCGCCGAAGTCTTCCCAGAGTTCGTCGTTGCTTTCCTCCAGGTTCACGCGTAACTGCTCGACCTGTTCGTCGCTGAGCGTTCGCAGCAAAGCGGCCGTGTCCGGCATCACGCGCCGCAGAAATTCGTCAGACAAAGCCATTATCTCGTTGAAATAAGCCTCGAGATCCGCAGCGCTCAACGGCCCTGCGACGTCGGACTCCAGCCGTTGCAGCAGGTCCACATAGAGCGGAATCTGGGTTTCGCGGTGCCAGTCCAGCGTCCGTTGCACGATGGACTGCAATTGCCGCTCCTGGTCATCGTCCAGGGTGACGATGCCGTTGACGTACCAGGAGACCACCCAGTCGAGGCGATTGTAGACGAAGCCGGCCGTGCACCCGCTCGCGGTGACCGCCAGCAGCAGGAGCATTGCCCAGCGGCGCGGGCCGTAGACCTGCGGACTCGCTGGAGCAGCGACGGCGTACCCGCGGACAGTGGCCATCGTCTGTTGCCTCGTCAGTCGAAAGGGTGGCGCACGATGATATTCTGATTGCGGTCGGCGCCGGTTGATACCATATCGACCGGAACTGCGAGTATTTCCTCGATGCGCTGCAGGTAGGCCCGTGCCGGCGCCGGCAACTCCGCCTGCCGGGTGATACCGACGGTCGAGGCCCGCCACCCCGGCAACTCCTCGTACACAGGCTCGCAGTGCGCATACCGGTCGACCAGCATGGGCAGGTCATCGACCGACTGGCCGTGCAGCCGATACCCGGTGCAGATCTTCAGCTGATCGAGGCCATCCAGCACGTCCAGCTTCGTGACGCACAGGCCAGTGACGCCGTTGTGCAGCACCGCGCGACGTGCAGCCACGGCATCGAACCAGCCGCAGCGGCGCGGTCGGCCGGTGGTCGAGCCGAACTCGGCGCCCACCTTCGCGAGGTGCCGCCCCATGTCGTCGAACAATTCGGTGGGAAAGGGTCCGGCCCCGACCCGCGTCGTGTAAGCCTTGACGATGCCGAGCACGTAATCGAAAGCGCCCAGCCCAAGCCCGGTGCCGGTGGCCGCGAAACCAGCCGTGGTATTCGAAGACGTGACGTACGGGTAGGTGCCGTGGTCGACGTCGAGCAAGGCGCCTTGCGCGCCCTCGAACAGCATACTGACGCCGCCCCGGCGCTGCTCGTCGAGAAACCGCGCGGTGTCTGCTGCCGCCGGCTTGATCCGCTCGCCAAGGCGCAGCCACTCGTCGCGCGTCTCGCCGATGTCGACAGGCTCTGCGCCGTAGTAGCGCTCGAGCATGAAGTTGTGCAGGTCCATCGCGACGGCGAGGCGGTCGCCGAATTGCTGCGGATCGAACAGGTCCGACACCCGCAGCGCGCGCCGGGCCACCTTGTCTTCGTAGGCCGGACCTATGCCCCGGCCGGTGGTGCCGATGGCATCGCGCCCGCGCGCCGTCTCGCGAGCCAGATCCAGCCGTATGTGCGTCGGCAGGATGAGCGGACAGGCCGTGCTGATACGCAACCTGTCCATGACCGACACGCCGCGCGACTCGAGCCGATCGATCTCCTGCAACAGTGACGGCAGGTGCAGCACCACCCCATTGCCGACCACGCAGGCGACTCCCGGGCGCAGTATTCCCGACGGGATCAGGTGCAGAACGGTTTTCTCGCCGCCGATGATCAGCGTATGGCCAGCGTTGTGCCCACCCTGGAAACGAACGACCACCGAGGCGCGCTCGGTCAGCAGATCGACGATCTTGCCCTTGCCTTCGTCACCCCACTGGATTCCGACGACGACGACGCTTCTTCCCAAGGTTCTCACCGCCCTCTGTCAATTCACGCCCTGAGCCGGTCCGGCTGCCCCGACCGGCCTTACCCGGCACCGCGAACGACCAGCAGCATGACAATGCCGGCTATCATCATAGCCAGTCCGAACATGCGCAGTTGGCCGTCATTCAGTCTTTTGAGGAGTTCGAGGCTTCTGCGCCACCCGCCCGGACTTGCGAAAGGCATCAGCCCCTCGATGACCAGGTACAGCGCCAGCCCCGCGAAGAAATCGCTCCATTGCATGCGGCGAACCCGCTCCGAGCACCGACCGGATGACCGTGCTCAGGGCTTGCCGTCGGCCTGGTTGAGGTACCGGAAAAAGTCGCTGCTGGAATCGATCACGATGAGGTCATTCGGCTTGCCCAGCGACTGCCGATAGGCGGCGATACTGCGGTAGAACGTGAAAAAGCCCGGGTTCTTGCCAAAGGCCTGCGCGTAGATATCGGCCGCCACCGCATCGCCCTCACCGCGTATCTTCTGGGAGTCCCTGTAAGCCGTGGCTACGATCACCGTGCGCTGCCGGTCCGCATCGGCGCGTATCTGCTCTGCCACCTCTGCGCCCTGCGCTCGCAGCTCGGACGCCGTCCGCGCCCGCTCCTGGCGCATGCGGTTGAAAACCGACTCGCTCACGTCATCGGAGAACTCTATCCGCTTCACGCGCACGTCCACGATCTGGATGCCGAGCTTGCCAGCGTCCTCGCGAGCGGCGGCAAGCATCACGTCAAGCAACTCCTGACGCTCCGCCGCGACCACCTGGGGCACGGTACGCTTCGCGAACTCCGCGCGGATACCGTCCTTCATGATTTCCAGCAGTCGTTGCGCGGCCAACGGCTCACTGCCGCCGCTCGCGCGATAGAACTGCCCTACGTCCGTAATTCGCCACTTGACGTAAAAATCCACCAGCAGGTTCTTCTTTTCAGCGGTGAGGAACTGCTCCTGGGGATTGTTCAGCGTCAGAATCTGCCGTGGGAACCTCCGCACGTTGTTGATGATGGGAATCATCAGGTGCAGGCCAGGCTCGTACTCGGTCGACACGATCTCGCCGAAGCGGAATTTCACCGCCAACTCCCGCTCATCGACGGTAAACAGCGACATGAAGGCCGCCGCAACCACAAGCGCGACGACCGCAAGCAAACCGGGGCGAAGTTTCATCAGCGTGCCCCCCTGGTCCTGAGGTCTTCCCGCACACGAGCCGAGCCGCCGCTCTCCGGCGGTTCGGCATCCTGCGAGCCGGAGGTTTCCATGGGGCGTGGGCTGTCGCTGCCGACTGCATCGGCAGGCAGGAGGCCACGGTTCTCCAGAATCTTGTCGACCGGCAGATAAACGAGATTGCCACCGCTCTTGGCGTCCAGCAGCACCTTGTTGGATCGACTCATCACGTCCTCCACGGCCTCGATGTAGAGCCGCTCCCGCGTCACCGCGGGTGCGCGCTCGTACTCCTTCAGGAGCGACACGAACCGGGCGGCCTCGCCTTGCGCATCGGCGATCACGCGAGCCTTGTACGCTTCGCCATCGGCAAGGCGGCGCGCGGCTTCACCCCGAGCCCTGGGCAGGACATCGTTCGCATAGGCCTGCGCCTCGAACGCCAGACGCTCGCGATCCTCTCGCGCCTTGATCGCATCCTGCACGGCGGCATCCACCTGCTGGGGAAAATTCACGTCCTGCAGATTGACTTTGGTGACACGGATGCCCGCCCCGTAATCGTCGAGCATCCTCTGGATCAGCACCTCGGTATCCAGCGCGATCTCCGCACGCCCCTCACCGAGGGCGAAGTCCATCTTGCTCCGGCCGATCACCTCGCGGATAGCGCTTTCGCTGACATCCGAGATGGTGCCCGCCGGATCACGGATATTGAAAAGATACTTGACCGGGTCCGCCTTCTGGTACTGGACCACCAGGTCGACGTCGACGATGTTCTCGTCAGCCGTCAGCATGCGAGTCTGTTTGTTGAACGGGCTGATCTCGTTGACGTTCACGAGTTCCACCCGCTCCAGCGGCCAGGGCAGGTGCCAGCGCAGCCCTGGCTGCGATAAGCCGGTGAACTTACCGAAACGCAACACGACGCCCTGCTCCGCATCGTCCACCCGGTACAGCCCGGTCAGCAGCCAGCCGACGACGATGAGTATCGCGAGACCGGTAAGACCCGAGCCGCTGGGGCTGGGCACTGGCGTGCCGCCGCGTCCGCCACGGAAAAAACCCGTGAGCTTGCGCTGCAGATCCCGCACGATCTTGTCGAGATCCGGTGGCCCCTGGCGGTCCCCGCCACCGCGGTCCCAGGGGTTACGGCCGTTGCCTGATTCGTTCCACGCCATGTCGTACACTCTGACCCCGAAGGCCGCTTCAGGCCTTCATCCGTTTCCAAGCCGACGGTCTGCCGTCGACACCATCAAGTCAATGCCGTGGCTTCGTTGCAGATTCTCGAACTGCGCACGATCCATTTCCACGTCGATCTCGCAGCCGCCGTCGTCGAGGGGATGCTCCCCCCGGACACCGCCGCACCGATAAATCAACGAGCGCAGCCGGGCCTGCGCTACAGTCAGCCGAACCAAGCCGCGAACCATGTCGCGATGCAGATACTCGGCGATGCAGTCGAGCAGCAAGCCGACGCCGGCGCCGGTTGCAGCGGACAACCAGACGCGCACGGGCAGGCCATTATCGCTGCGGTCCACACGCGGCGTCGTCTGCAGTATATCAGCCTTGTTATAAACGCGAATCACGGGCGAGGCGCCGGCACCAATTTCTGCAAGCACCTTCTCGACCTGCTCGATGCGCTCCACGTGCGAGCTGTCGGCCGCATCGACCACGTGCAGCAGCAGGCGCGCTTCCCGGGTCTCCTCGAGGGTCGAGCGGAATGCCGCAATGAGCTCATGGGGCAATTCGCGCACGAAGCCGACCGTGTCGGCCAGCACGATGCGGCGCCCGTCGGGAAGATCGAGCGCGCGCAGCGTCGGATCGAGAGTGGCGAACAGCTGATCTGCGACGACAGCACCGGCATCGGTGAGGCGGTTGAACAAGGTGGACTTGCCGGCGTTGGTATAGCCGACCAGGGAGACTACCGGCACTTCCTGCCGGCGACGCTGCCGGCGGGAGAGATCGCGATGGCGGGCAAAGCGTTGCAGCCGCGATTGCAACTGGCGGATCCGCCGCGCGAGCAGCCGCCGGTCGGTCTCGAGCTGCGTCTCGCCCGGACCGCGCAGCCCGATACCGCCTTTCTGCCGTTCCAGGTGCGACCAGCCCCGCACGAGGCGGGTCGACAGGTGTTCGAGCTGGGCCAGCTCCACCTGCAGCTTGCCCTCGAAACTGCGCGCGCGCTGGGCGAAGATGTCGAGGATCAGGCCCGAGCGGTCGACGACACGCAGCCCGAGTTCCTTTTCGAGATTGCGCTCCTGCGCCGCCGAGAGGTGATGATCGACCAGGACGAGTTCCGCGTGGGTCGCGCCGGCCAGCGCCTTGAGTTCGCCGAGCTTGCCGGCGCCGATGAGAAAGCGTGGATTGACCCTGCGCAACGGCGCCGGGAGCTGGCCCACGACCTGCGCGCCAGCCGACCGGGCGAGCGCCCCGAACTCCTCTGCATCTTCCGGTGCCGGCGCCCTGCCTGGGCCGACATGAACCAGCACGGCCCGCTCGCCGTGCTCGGGGCGTTCGAACAAATTGCTGCTGCCCGATGTGACCGCGGCCCGTTGTCCGGGCGCGACCCGCTGCTCGGGTGCTGGTAGATCCGTGGAGGTCAGTTACCTTCCTCTTCGTCTCCGGGCCCGAGACGCACGTTGCGCGCCGGGACCACGGTGGAGATCGCGTGCTTGTAGACCATCTGGCTGACACTGTTCTTGAGCAGCACGACGAACTGGTCGAATGACTCGATCGTGCCCTGCAGCTTGATACCGTTCACCAGATAAATCGATACCGGAACCTTTTCCTTGCGCAAGGCGTTGAGGAACGGATCCTGCAGAATCTGCCCCTTGGACATTCTGGTCTCCCGTTGTTGTTCTTGTTTTTCCGCCTTGTCCGTCTTTTCGGCAGGCGCAGTCTTGGAAGGAAGAGAGAGTCTGCTCATACCCCGTGTTCCCGGCATTCTGAAGGCGCCCCCATCATATTGCATCGCAGGGCCCGGCGCGACACCCCGGATGCTTCCAGGAAACGGACTATCCGCTCCGGGGCCCCTGTGTCGGGCACCGACACCCGCAGATCCGACTCCTCGGCGCGCATCCAGGTGAGCTGCCGCTTGGCCAGCCGGCGGGTCGCCACTGCTGCCCGCCTTTCAGCCTCGGCAAGATCGCAGTCGCCGTCGAGGTACTGCCAGAGCTGACGATAGCCGACCGCGCGGATCGCCGGACGGTCGGCCGACATCTGCGGCAAGGCGTGCAGCACCCGGACCTCCTCGATGAAGCCCTCCCGCAACATGCGCTGCAGCCGCCGGTCGAGGCGCTCGTAGAGCGCTGCGCGCTCGGACGGCCACAGCGCGATTCGCAGGAAACGCCCACCCTCCGCCGCCTCGGCCTCTGCCTGCAGCGCCGAGATCGGCTGCCCTGTCAGCCTGTACACCTCGAGGGCACGCTCGATGCGCTGCCGATCACCCGGCGCGATGCGCCCGGCCGCAAAGGGATCGACCTCGGCAAGCTGCTCGTGCATCGCGGTCCAGCCTGCCTGCTGCGCTTCGCTCGCAATTTGCGCGCGGACAGCCGGGTCCGCCGCCGGCATTGCCGCAAGCCCACGTTGCAGGGCGCGGAAATAAAGCAGCGTACCGCCGACCAGCAACGGCAGCCGGCCACGCGCACGAATCGTGGCAATCAACCGCAGCGCGTCCTGGCGGAATTCTCCCGCTGAATACCCTTCCCAGGGATCTCGAATGTCGATCAGGTGATGGGGCACCGCGCCGCGTTGCGACGGTGTCGGCTTCGCCGTGCCGACATCCATCCGCCGGTAGACCAGCGCCGAATCGACGCTGATGATCTCCACAGGCAAGGCCTCGGCCAGTCGCATCGCCAGTTCTGTCTTGCCGGTACCGGTCGGGCCGAAAAGGCAGACGGCTGGCAGGTGCGCGCGCCGGGTCTGCGGCTCAGCGTCCACGCAGAAAAAGTCCGTCCAGTTGCTGCAAAGACAGCTGGGCCCAGGTCGGGCGGCCATGGCTGCACTGGTCGGCCTTGTCGGTCGCCTCCATCGCACGCAGCAGCGCATCCATTTCCGCAACCGTGAGCGACCGCCTGGCGCGGACCGCAGCGTGACAGGCGGCGCTTGCGAGCACCACATCGACGAGCTGTTCGACGCGGCGGCTGGAACCGTGCTCGACGACATCGGCGAGGATGTCGCGCACCAGTTGTGCCACATCGCCGCCCTCGAGGGCGGCCGGCACGGCCCGCACCACGATGCTGTCAGCGCCGACCCGATCCACGACCAGGCCGACCTGCGCGAGCGTCGGCGCAATCTCCTCGGCGAGCCCGGCCTGCGCTTCGCCGAGGCGCACGCTTTGCGGCAGCAGCAGCGGCTGAGCGGCAACCCCGCCCGCCCTGACCTGTTGCTTCATGCGTTCGTAGATCACGCGCTCATGCGCGGCATGCGCATCCACGATGACGAGTCCCTCGCTGTTCTGCGCGAGGATGAACACTCCGTGCAGCTGCGCCAGGGCGTGACCGAGCGGATACTGCCCGGACCCGGCCACAAACCCGTCGCCTGCGGGCTGCGCACCATGCAGCGCCTCGTAGCCGGCAAGCGCCTCCCGCACGTTACCGGCGGAAACAGGAAACATCTCGGCCAGGCGCCACGCAGCTTCGGGAGCAGGACGCGCTTCGACCGGCGCCGCTGCATCACCCACGGCACCGGGCCGGGTCGCCTGCAACGCGGACTCGACTGCACGCCGGATTGCGTCATGCACACCGCCCGGTTCACGAAAGCGCACCTCCTGCTTCGCCGGATGGGCATTGACATCGACGGCGGCCGGGTCGATGTCGAGGTAGAGCAGGTAGGCCGGGAAACGTCCATGGTAGAGCACATCCTGGTAGGCCAGTCGCACCGCGTTCGCCAGCAGCCGATCGCGTATCGCCCGGCCGTTCAGGAAGAAGTGCTGCATGTCGGCCTGGCTGCGCGAGAACGTGGGGCGGGCGATCCAGCCGCACAGGCGCAGCCCGGGGGCTTCACGTTCCACGTACAGGGCCTGGGCGATGAACTCCTCGCCTGCGATGCTTGCGACCCGCTGCTCTTGCTCCTCGCGACTGGCCGCCGCAGCCAGATCGAAGATGGTCCGGCGGTTGTGCGCGAACCGAAAAGCGGTCGAAAAGCGGCTCAGCGCAAGCCGCTCGACGACGCCCTGCAGGTGCTGAAACTCGGTCCGCTCCGAGCGCAGGAAACGGCGCCGTGCCGGGGTATTGAAGAAGATGTCTCTGATTTCCAGCGTGGTTCCGACCGGGTGCGCGGCAGGCGCGACCGGCTCGAGCTCGCCGCCGTCGCTGGCAATCGACCAGGCCCCGCCTGAGTGGGCAGTGCGCGAGGTGAGGCGCAGGCGGGACACGGAGGCGATACTCGGCAAGGCTTCGCCGCGGAATCCCAGCGAGGCGATCCTCGCGAGGTCGTCGAGGCTCTCGATCTTGCTGGTTGCATGGCGCGCCAGGGCGAGCGCCAGCTCCTGGCGCTCGATCCCGATGCCGTCGTCGCGTACCCGGACGAGGCGCGTGCCGCCCGCCTCGATCTCGATGTCGATGCGCCGGGCCCCGGCATCCAGGCTGTTCTCCACCAGCTCCTTGACGACCGAGGCAGGTCGCTCGACCACCTCGCCGGCAGCGATCTGGTTGACGAGGTGCGGCGGCAACTCGCGAATGGGCATGGAGGAATGGTTTCAGATGACCGCGTGGCTGTCATGGCCGGGTCGGGACATGCTGCCGGGAACCGGCAGACGGCAGCCGTCAGGTCTCGTGGGCCACCGGGATGCGCAACACCTGCCCCACTACCACACGATCGCTTTGCAGCCGGTTCGCGTCACGAATGCGCCGCACGCTGGTGTTGTACCGGCTGGCGATAAGCGACAGGGATTCGCCGCTCCTGGTCACGTGAGTGATCGCCTCGACATCGCGGCGGCGGCTCATCTCGGCGACCAGCGTGCCCTGCGGAGGATTGCGATAGAAATAACTGCGCACGCCGGCCAGCACCGCGCC
>JAKLLP010000110.1 GCA_023150055.1 Gammaproteobacteria bacterium
TGGCGCAGATGACCGGCTTCGGCAGCATCACTGACCTCTTTGATAGTATGCCGGCGCGGTGTCAGGTGCCGGGATGGAAGACATGATCATAAAGCGCATACCGGGAACATTCGTCGAGGCATCGATAAGAGGACAAACCATCCGGTTTTTCGTGCACAACAATCAGGATCTGATCCAGCGCCACCACATCGAGGGGGAGTTCTACGAGCCTGAGGAGCTTTGGATTATGTCAAGGTATGTCACTTCGGGCAGCCGTTACCTTGATGTCGGTGCAAACGTGGGCAACCACGTCGTGTACCTGGCGAAGTGCATTGGGCTGAAGGACATCGTCGTCGTTGAGCCCAACGGACCGGCGATAGCCCTGCTGCAGCTCAACCTGCTGCTGAATGGGCTCGAATCCGTGGTGGATCAGTCCTTTCTGGGGTGTGGTCTGTCTGATTGCGAGAGTCGTGCTGACATGGAAAACACCGTCAACAATCTGGGCGGAGCGAAGTTTGTGGAAGACGGCGGTGGGCCATTCACGCTCCAGGCAGGCGATGTCCTGTTCGGTGATCGGGACTTTGACTTCATCAAGATCGATACCGAAGGCATGGAGCTCAAATGCCTCCTTGGCATGGAGCGCCTCATCCGTCGATGCCGCCCGACCCTGTTCGTCGAAGTCGATGAGGCGAACGTCGAGCCGTTTCTCGGCTGGTGCAGTGTCCATGATTACGTGGTGCGGGAGCGCTTCCGGCGCTACACGGTGAACGAGAACTATCTCGTAGCGCCGGCGTGACGAAGTCTGGTAGGGTGCCGCCCGGTTTCCCTGTCAGAGAGATGTGTGGCTTATGGCCTCGACGGATGTTTTCGACCAGTCGCTGCAGGAGCATGTCTGGCGTCGGCAATTCTTCTACAACGCATTCAAGGCGCTGGCATACAACGGGATCGATGGGGACTACGCCGAGTTCGGCTGCTGGGGAGGACTGACCTTTTCAATCGCTTATGCCGAGTCGCGGCGGCACCGTCACCGGGCGACGCTCTGGGCCTACGATTCTTTCCAGGGCCTCCCACCGGCCGCTGATGAGCGCGATGTCCACCCGATCTGGGTGGAGGGTACGCTGAGCACCACGCTGGCGCAGTTTCACGAGCTGTGCGCCGAAAAGGGAATACCCTCGTCGGAGTACCACGCCGTTCCGGGTTTCTACAGCCAGACGCTTGACCGTGCGGCGGAGGACAAGGCTCCGAGAAACATCGCCCTCGCTTACATTGATTGTGACCTGTATTCCAGCACCCTTTCGGTGCTGCGTTTTCTCATGCCGCGCCTCAAGCACGGCATGATCATCGCCTTCGATGATTACTTCTGCTGGACGGCAACCCAGATCTCGGGGGAGCGGCGCGCCATGCTCGACGTTTTCGGCAATCACGAGCGTTGGCAGCTGCTGCCGTTCATGCAATTCGGCTGGCATGGACAGTCCTTCGTCGTCGAAGACCGGACCATCATGGGCGCTTGACGATCACCATCCGGCGGGCAAAGGCGAACACCGTCGGCAGGGTCGTGGTGAGCAGCGAGTCGATCCCGCGCACCACGCGCAAGGCGGGTTGCGGCAGTTCGACCGTGAACACCTCGCCGCCGACGCCACCGGAGAGGAGGAAGACGCAGATCTCGGTGTACTCGTGGTGGCGAATCGCAAGGGTCGGCAACGCCACCTCGAACCGCTTCGCATCGCCGAACAGCATGTTCGCCACGGCGTTGTTGCCCGCGAGCGGGTCGATGCCCGACTTGGCGCAGGCGTCGTCGTCGAAGATGTCCACCTCGTACGACCAGCCCTCGTGCCGCATGGCCCACATCAGCAGGCGATGACAGAGCGAGGTCGTGGTCTCGTTGACCAGCAGCAGGCCGCCCGGCTTCAACGCCCGCTCGATGTCCTGCAGGAGCCTGACCGGCGCGGGAACGTGGTGGATCATGTGACTGCAGATGACCGCATCCAGCGAGCCCGCCTCGTAGGGCAGCGCCATGGCATCGACGCGGCGATCGAGCCAGGGATTGTCGAGGATGTCGGTGACCTCCAGTCCACAGTCCCGGATGAACTCCCGCGACAGGCCCGGCCCGGCACCGAGTTCCACCACGCGGGAGCGGCCGGCAAGGTAGGGGTTCATCCACTCGTAGCGCTGGCGGACCAGGAAGCGCAGGTTGGAATGCGGGCGGGCGAAGAAGCGCTCGCGGGTGGCGGCATAGTCGCCATGGCGGGCGAGCCGGTCCGCTCCGGCCGCCGGGAACCACGTCCGCCGCCAGAAACTCATGAGCGCTCCGCCGTCGGGTGCGTCCCCGGTGGCCCCGTGGCCATGTCGTCGAGCACGAGGCGGGCGAGCCGCAGCCCGTCACGAATGGCGAAGTTGGTGCCGCGGTCGTACGGGAAGATCTGCGAGAAGTTGGCGAGGTAGACGCCGGCGAGCGGCGTGCGGAATGACGGGATGTTCGCCTCGTAGCCGCAGTCGACCACGTGCTGGGCATTGCGGAAGCGGAAGACGTGCCGCTCGCCGAGGCGCGAGCGGTCGAAGGCGGGATGGATCCGGCCGAGATAGCCGAGCCACTCGTCGAGCAGCGCTGCATCATCGGTGCTGAACCAGCGGCTGTCCTGCGGGCAGTAACAGCCGAGGTAATAAACGTGCTTCCCCTGGTAGGGATCCGTGCCCGTCAGCGCCGTGTGGTCGATCATGACCAGGAAGGGCGCCTGCGGATCATGGATGTTGGTCCAGTGGTGCCGGCCGAGCGCCTGGTCGGTCACGAGGATCACGCAGATGGCCCCAAGATAGGTCACGGAGCCAAGCTGGCGCCGGTAGGCTGCCAGGGCCGGTTCCTCCGGCAGCAGCCGCGCGAACACATCCGACGGGCCGGTAAAAAGGCAGCGGTCGAAGGCGAGAGCTTCGCCCGTCTGCAGTCGCACGCGCCGCTCCGGGGCGGTCTCGATGCGTGCCACCGGCGACCCGGTGCGCAGCGTGACGCCCGCATCGAGCAGTTTCTTCTGCATGGCATCGACGAGCGCAGCGAAGCCGCCGCGGAAGTAGACCAGCCGTTCCCGGCCACCCTGGCGGGAGTTCGCCCGGGTGTGTATGCGTGCCCACAGCCAGGCCATCGACACCCGGTCCCAGTGCCGGTCGAACTTGCCGCGCAGGAGCGGGTTCCACACGACCGCCATCGCTCGCGGGCCGCAGGCGCGGTTGAGCCAGGCTTGCGCCGTTTCGCCCGCCAGCGGGCGCCAGTCGCGCATGAGCTGCAGGCGCAGCATGACGAGCCCCAGCCGCAACCGGTCGGGGAGCGGCAGCGGCCGGAAGCGCAGCAGGTCGAGCGCCGTGGTGAACGGGTGCATCGCCGTCCCGTCATAGATCGCCACGGACCCGGTGCGGTAGATGAGCTGGTCGCCGAGTCCCAGTTCACGTGCGAGCGCCAGCGCCTCGGTGTCACCGAGCAGCAGGTAGTGATAGGACTTCTCGAGGAAAGTGCCGCAGAGGGGGAAGCCGCCCGCGAGGCCGCCGAGACCCGCGCCGGCTTCGAGGAGCGTGATCTCCGGGCGCGGGTCGGCGCGCGCCAGCGCGAGGGCCGCGGCGAGCCCCGTGAAGCCCCCGCCGACGATGACGATTTTTTCGGGCACGTGGACGGAGCTGCGGTCGCGCGGCGCGCTCAGGGCGCCAGGAGTGGCGACTTCGGCGGCGAGGGCGCGTGGTCGAAACCGATGGAGTCCCCGATGATCCACTGCGGCCGGCCCTTCACCTCCTCGTAGATGCGTGCAAGATACTCACCGATGATGCCGAGGCAGATCAGCTGTACTCCGCCCAGGAACAGGATCGAGATCACGATGGTCGCAAAGCCCGGCGCCGGCCCCAGGCCCATGCTCTCGAACCAGTCGCTGAATATGCGTTGCGCGAGCACGAACAGGATGCCGACCAGCGCGAAGACCGATACCCACCAGCCGAGTATGGAGGCGATACGCAGCGGCATCGACGAGAACGACACGACGCCGTCGAGCGCGAGACGGAGCGACTTCTTGAAGGTGTAATGCGCCTCGCCGGCTGCCCGCGCGTGGCGCTGGAAGGGCAGGCCGATCTGGCGGAAGCCCGACCACGCGCGCAGGCCGCGCAGGTACTTGCCGCGCTCGGGCATGGCGTTCATCACGTTGACGACCCGGCGGTCGAGCAGGCAGAAGTCTCCCGCATCGACCGGGATGCGAAACGAGACCAGCTTGGCGATCGTCCGGTAGAAGGCCCAGGCGAGCAGGCTCTTCAGCGGCGGATCTGCGCGCGAGGCGCGGATGGCGAACACCACCTGGTAGCCCTCGCGCCACTTCTCCAGCATCCGCGAGATTTCCTCCGGCGGGTCCTGCAGGTCGGCGTCGATGACGACCAGCGCATCGCCGCAGGCGTGATACATGCCGGCGCTCACGGCAGCCTGGTGGCCGAAGTTGCGCGCCAGTGACAGGCAGCGCCAGCGCGCATCACGGGCATGCTGGGCGCGCAGCAGGGCCCAGGTACGGTCGGAGGAGCCATCGTCCACGCAGATGACCTCGTAGTCGAGGTTCCACGCGCGCGCTGCGGCGGTCATGCGCTCGAACAGTGCCTCGAGCACCTGTTCCTCGTTGTAGCAGGGGATGACGACGGAGAGTTTCATGCGTTGTCCGTAATGGCTTCGGCGGGCATGGCTGGACGGCGGGCGACGACGAGCGCGCTCAGGCCCCAGGGCAACGACAGGCCGGCGCAGAGCAGGCGGTTCTCGCCTCGCAGCGTTCCGGCAAGCACGCTGTTGAGGAGACCAGGGGGCAGGTCGAGTTCCGCACTCTGCGTCGCGCGCCCGGGCCGCATTCGCTGCAGCAGTCGCAGCAGCGCCGCCGGCAGGAAGAGCAGGAAGTTCCAGTAGCTTGCGCGCAGCGTCTCGAAGCCGCACTCCTCCAGGCAGTGACGCAGTTCGGCGAGCCGGTAGCGCTTGCGGTGATGGTTCGCCTCGTCGTGTGCGCTCCAGAGCGCCATGAAGGCGGGCACCAGGGCGATCAGGCAGCCGTGCGGTTTCAGCAGTTCGAGCCAGGCGCGGGCTGCGCGGCGCTCGTCGGCCACGTGCTCGAGCACGTCCGAGGCGAGGATCAGGTCGAAGCTTGCCGCCGGGAATCCCGGCGCCTGTGCGTCCATCTGGTGTACCGCTTCGAGCCCTTGTTCACGGCAGCGAGCCACCGCCTCGGCGCTCAGGTCGATGCCCGTGACGTTCGTGTAGCCTTCACGCTGCAGGCGCCGGATGGTGGCGCCGCCCGCGCAGCCGATGTCGAGTATCCGGCTCGATCGCGCCGCGCCGGCGTCCCGGATCAGCCTGACCAGCAGGTCGCGTCGTCCGACGAACCACCAGTGCTCGGTTTCGACGCGGTGATACTGGCTCTCGAAATCGGCGCGCATACCGGCGGTGATTCTTTCCCATTACGCCGCGGGGGGCAAACATTCCGGCGGGCCCGATCGAGGGAGTGGGACATAATCGGCGTTTCGTGGGTCGGAACCGACGCTGCAGCCGTCGAGAGCCATCCGGCACTTGTGTATGATCCCCGCGGGCCGGCTGCTCCGGTTTCGTCGTGAACTTCTGATGTCTCAGGCACCCTTTCACAGGCAGGGCAACGCACCTGCAGGCACGGCGCCGGCCACCGGATGGGGCCTCACGGAAGCCGTGGCGCTCGCGGTACTGACCGTCATCGGCGCCGCGATGCGCTTTTACAACCTCGGTGAGAAGTCGCTGTGGTACGACGAAGCGGTGGTCTACCACATCGTGCAGGGCGGCTGGCGCGAGATCCTGACCCAGAATGCGCTGGAGAACAGTGCGCCGCCGCTGTACGCGCTGGCGCTCGGCTTGCTCACGGGGCCCGATGCCTCCGAGGCGGCGTTGCGGGCCCTGAGCGCGCTGGCGGGAGTCGCGGCGATCCCGCTGATTTATCTGCTGGCACGCGAGTTCGTCGCGCCGCGGGTGGCCTGGCTCGCGCCGCTGTTGCTGGCCGTGGCGCCGACCCAGGTGATGTACTCACAACAGCTTCGCGAGTATTCGCTGACCACCGCGGTGGCCACGCTGATGCTGCTGGTCTTCACGCGTTTTGCCCGCGATCCGGACGGGCGGCGCGCGCTGCATGTCGCGCTGGTCGCGGTGCTGGGGCTGCTCACGCAGTACGGGCTCGGCTTGCTGCTCACGGGCCTTAACATCGCTTGCCTGGGGGCGATGCTGCTGGCCCGGCGGCCGGCGGCGAGCTACCGGCGCTGGCTGTATTCGCAGTTGCCGGCGGCCGCTGTGGCGGTCGCGATCTATCTCACGGTGGTGCGCTACCAGATGCCGGTGGTGGCCGAGGCGGGGATCGGCTACCTGCGTCCGTATTACTGGGACAGCGCGAGTACGCCGCTTTGGGCCTTCCTCGCAGCGCCACAGCAGAACATCGTGGGGTTTGCATTTCCGGGAATGCTGTTTTTGCTGCTCTTCTCGCTGGGGCTGGTGGCCTTCCTGTTGGGTGCGAGATCCGGGCTGGCAACGGCCATGATGCTGCTGCCGGCGGGCCTGACCGCGCTGCTGGCCGCGGTCGGCGCATATCCCTACGGGGCCATTCGCCAGGACATGTTTCTCACGCCGGCCGTGTATCTCTGCGCCGTGCTCGGTGCGGACCGGCTCGCCGCGCTGCTGCCACGCCGGTGGCCCGCTGCCGTGCCGCTGGTGGCGCTGATGATCCTGGCGGTGGTCATGGCGCTGCCCGGCGCGGCGGGGAGCCTCTCGATCCTCCGCCAGTCGCCGGGCTACCAGCCCATGCGCCAGGTCGTCGAGGCGCTCGCCGGGCAGATCGACCACGACCGGGAGCGCACGATCTATGTCTACTACAACGCCATCCCGGCTTTTCGTTACTACTGGCGTGATCGCAACGATCCATGGATCGCCGGGGTCTTTCACCGTTCGTTCATGGACGAGGAGAAGTCCCGCGAGCAGATGCTCGCGGTGCAGGAGCAGC
>JAKLLP010000111.1 GCA_023150055.1 Gammaproteobacteria bacterium
TGCTGCCCTTGCCGGCGGTACAGCCGTAGCAGTGCTCGGCGACGCGAATCGGCCGGCCGGCGAGATCCATCGCGAGGAGGTCGCGCAGGTGCATGCGACGCTTGCCCGGCACGGGCAGTCCCAGCTGCTGGTTGAAATCGCAGTCGTAGAGATAGCCGCGCCAATCCACGCTCACCAGGCTGCGGCACATCACGGCATCGAGGTTTTCTGCGCGATGGTTCTCGCGGAGCAGGCGCATGTAGCCGGCAAACTCCCCTCGGGCCAGCAACCACGAGCCAAAGCGCTTGATCGGCATGTTGGCGAGCGCGTACAGGCGATTGAACACGATGCCGAAACGCTCCAGCAGCTCGCGCCGATAGGCCGCCTGCAGCTCATCCTGGTCGGGCGGCAGGCTCGCACCCTGCGGGTTGTAGACCAGGTTGAGCTGGAGACTGCCGCCTGGCTGCCCGTAGCCGAGCGCATTGAGCCGGCGCAGTGCCTCGATGCTCTTGTCGAAGACCCCGTCGCCGCGCTGCCGATCGACGTTTTCCGCGAGGTAGCAGGGCAGCGACGCGACCACCTCGACCTGGTGCACCGCCAGGAACTGCGCCAGGTCTTCCTGGCCGGGTTCGAGCAGCACCGTGAGGTTGCAACGGTCGATGACCTGAACGCCTTGGGCGCGGCTCGCCGCGACCAGCGCGCGAAAGCCCTCGTGGAGTTCCGGAGCGCCGCCGGTGAGATCCAGCACCTCGATCCGGCGCGCGGCGATCACCTCGGGTATCAGCGCGAGCATCGCCGCACTCATCATCTCCTTGCGGGTCGGCCCGGCGTTGACGTGGCAATGCAGACACGACTGGTTGCAGCGGTAACCGAGATTGACCTGCAGCGTGTTCAGCGCCAGCCGGGCGATGGCCGGAAAGTCGCTGTTCTCGAGCAGTGGCAGGGTGGCGCGCATGGCGGTATGCCGATCAGGCTGCGCTCAGCAGCAGCCGGTCGTGGCTCCTGCGGGTTCCGCCCCGATGTCGAACGGGATGCCGATCCCGCAGCCCTGGAAGATGCCGAAGTGGCGCGAGAAATCGCCGCTGAAGTCGAAATGCGGCGCGAATCGCGATTCGCGGAGCATCCGGTAGGTGTTGCCGCACACGGGGAAGACCTTGCCCGTCTCGATCGCGTGGTGCTTGTCGAGCACGAAGCGGTCCGGCGACCCGGCGATGCCGCCGCGATAAACGACGGCCTGGCCGTAGTCCTCGCAGGCCGACTCCAGGGCCTCGATCCTGAAGAGCCGGTAGGTCGCCGAGAAGAAGCGCGCGCCGCCGACGCGCCGGGCGAGTTCGGTCTCGGTGACCTCGATCGGCCGATCCGTCACGAGCCGCGCGTCGGCGAAACCCTGGCGCACGGCAAGGCGCAGGAAGTCGTTCCAGTAGAGTGCGCCGCCGAGGCACTCGCCGTACAGTTCACGATCGCTCCGCACTGCATCGGGCAGGCGCCGGTCGGCATAGACATCGGCAAAATAGAACTCGCCGCCGGGCTTGAGCAGGCGATGCACCCCGGCCAGCACGGCATCCTTGTCGGGGGACAGGTTCACGACGCAGTTCGACACGACGACGTCGAAACTGGCCGGCTCGAGCGCCAGCTCGCCCAGGCGTTCGATGAAGCCACGCTGGAAGGTCACGTTGTCATAGCCAAAACTCTCGGCGTGAAACGCCTGGTGGCGCCTGGCGACCTCGAGCTGTTCGGCCGTCATGTCCACGCCGACGACGGCACCGCGCGGCCCGACGAGCTGCGCCAGCAGGTACGCATCGCGCCCGGCGCCGCAGCCGAGATCGAGCACACGGCAGCCTTCGAGCAAGGGCGGGCAGACCAGCCCGCAGCCGTAGTAGCGCCCGAGCACCTCGGGATGGATCCGCGTCAGCAGCGGTCTCAGCGAGGCCGGGACGGCATCCGCATCGCAGCAGGCGCTCGTCTTCAGATCGGCCGTGCCCTGCAACTGCCGGCCGTAGTAGTCCTGTACAACGTCGTGCATCGGTCGTCGATCCTCTCCTGGGCACCCGGTTCAGCCGATTAGTCGGGCCGGCGCCCGCTTCCTTACGGTGCCACTACTCCCGGTTGAGCCGCCAGTCATAGTCGAGAAAAGTTATGCGGGTCTGTCCGCCAGACAGACGGCGGCGCCCCGCGTCGTCGAGGCCGAGTGCATCCCCGTACAGCGCCAGGAACTGGCCGAGGCTGCGCGCTTCACGCCAGCCCGCTTCGAAATCCTCGCGATACCAGCGAAAAATGCTCGACACCTCGACGACACCGGCACCCGCGCGGTTGCGGGTACGGTCGGCGAGAAACAGCCGGGTGGCGTCTTCGAGCTGCGCCTCGAGCCGCGCGCCGGCGTAGGCCTCCGGCCTGAGCGCCGGGCAGCCGATGCTCGCGCAATTCACGGCGAAATGGATACGCGGCTCGGCGTAGCGACCAGAGCCGCGAATGAGGCCGTGCTCGATATCGTCGAGCGAACGCACCTCGCCCAGCAACGGCACGAATGGCTTCGCCCAGGGCGACCGCCACAGCGAACCGAGGTCCCGGATGGAATCGATGTCCGGGTCGGCCCGCAGGATCAATTCCACCGTCCAGGCGTTGTAGGCGTTGATGAGGAACGCGAGCTGTTCGGATCGCGCCCAGCGGTCGAACTCGGCCGGCGATACCGCCGAGAGCGCAGCCAGGTAGCGCCCGAGCTGTGCCCGGTCTGCGGCGAGCTCCCGGTAGTTCACCTGCGTGGCCTGCCCGCCGCGGAGCACCACCACGTGGCGTCCGAGCAGTTCGTTCCACACGCCATGATCGAAGGGTTCCGCCTGCAGCGGAGAAGTCGTGGCCAGCACCAGGAGTAGCAGCAACGAAACCCGCGCGGCCACGCTCATGCGAGCCTCCAGGCGTGGTAACGCGCGAGCCAGCCGAGCAGGCGTCGCGGCGCGTGGGCGCGCTTCCACTCCCCGGCCACGTATTTGTTCGACTCGGCGAGCGTGGGATAGGCGTGGATCGTGCCCAGGACTTTCTCGAGCCCGAGCCCGTGCCGCATGGCGAGCACCATCTCGGCCATGAGGTCGCCGGCATGCTCGCCGACGATGGTCACCCCGAGGATGCGGTCCTTGCCGGGGGTGGTGAGCACTTTCACGAAGCCGTGGGCAGCGGAGTCGGCGATTGCGCGGTCGAGGTCGTCGATGCCGTAGCGGGTGACCTCGCAGGCCACCCCCCGCTCCCGCGCTTCCAGCTCGTTCAACCCGACCCGGGCCACCTCCGGGTCGATAAAGGTCGTCCAGGGGATCACCGAGTAATCCGCGCGGAATCGCCTGAGGTGACCAAACAGCGCGTTGACGGCGGCGTACCACGCCTGGTGCGCCGCCACATGAGTGAACTGATAGGGCCCGGCGACATCACCCGCAGCGAGAATATTCGGGTACAGGGTCTCGAGGTATTCGTTGGTGACCACCGTGCGTTCGACCGGGATCCCGAGTTCCTCCAGGCCATAGCCCGCGAGGCGCGCCACCCGGCCGACGGCACAGATCAGTTGATCAAACCCGATGCGCCGCTCGCCCTCGGCCGACTCGACCACCAGCAACTTGCGCTCACCTTCCCGTTCGCAACGCACCGCCTTGTGACCGGCGAGCACGGTCACGCCATCGCGCTCCAGCGCGGCGCGCGCGAGCGCGGCGACTTCCTCGTCCTCGCGCAGGAGCAATCGCGGGGCCATCTCCACCTGGGTGACGGCCGAACCGAGCCGCGCGAAGCTCTGGGCAAGCTCGCAGCCGATCGGGCCGCCGCCGAGCACCACCAGCCGCGCCGGCGGCTCGTCGAGCGCGGCGAACTGCTCCCACAAGGTATCGCTGGTGACGTAGCCGACAGCGTCGAGCCCCGGCAACGACGGCACGAGGGGACGGGCACCGGCTGCGATGACGATGCTGCGGGTGGTCAGCCGCCGCATGCCGCCCTCGTTGAGGGCGATCTCGACGGTCCAGGGGTCGATGATGCGGGCGTGGCCCTGCAGGACCTCGACGCCGAGCGCGGTGTAGCGTTCGATGCTGTCGTGGGGCTCGACGGCGCGAATGATGTCGTGCACCCGCTGCATGACCTTGCGGAAACTGAACCGCACCTCGACCGGCTCGAGACCGTACTCGTCGGCATGGCGCATCGCATGCGCCATGCGGGCGCTCTTGATGAGTGCCTTGCTCGGCACACAGCCGTAGTTGAGGCAGTCGCCTCCCATCTTGTGGGACTCGACGAGCGTGACCCGTGCCTTGACGGCCGCCGCGATATAGGCGGAGACCAGGCCGGCCGCCCCGGCACCGATCACCACCAGGTTGCGGTCGAACCGGGCCGGCCGCTGCCAACGCGCATAGACGCGACGCCGCTGCAGCCAGCCGAGCAGGTGCCGGGCGAGCAGCGGAAAGAGGCCGAGCAGGGCAAACGACAGGATCAGCCCAGGGGACAGAATGCCGCCGAGCGACTCGATGCTCGCCAGCTGCGTGCCGGCGTTCACATAGACGACGGTGCCGGCCAGCATGCCGAGCTGGCTCACCCAGTAGAAGGTCCACGGGCGGATCGGCACCAGGCCCATCACCAGGTTGACCATGAAGAAGGGAAAGATGGGCACCAGCCGCAGCGTGAACAGGTAAAACGCACCGTCCCGCGCCATGCCCGCGTTGACCGCCTTCAGCCGCTCGCCGAAGCGGCCCTGGACCCAGTCGCGCAGCACGAAACGCGCCACGAGGAAGGCGAGCGTCGCGCCGATGCTGGAGGCAAACGAGACGAGCACCGTGCCGGCCGCGAGGCCGAAGAGCGCGCCGGCCGCAAGCGTCATGACCGCGGCCCCCGGCAAAGACAGCGCCGTCACCAGCACGTAGCCGGCGAAGAACGCTCCGGCGACCAGCAGCGGCGCTTGCGCCCGCCAGGCCGCGAACTGTGCCTGCCCGGACTTCAGTCCCTCGAGGGTCAGCCAGCGGTCCAGATCGAGCGCGAAAAACCCGAGGACCAGCAATACGAACGCGCCGACGATGGCGAGCTTGCGACTCATAGGTGATTCCCTGATGCGGCAGCGATGCCCAATGGTATGAACCTCTCTCGGAACGCCGCGAGCGCGCGTCCGCCGCGTGAGGACGCGATGCAGGAACCGCAGCGTACACGCCAGCAGGTAAGGATTGCGAGCGCCGCCCGAGCCCGGGTCACGACCGCGCAGCAGTCTCGCGACGTATTCATGCCAGTCAGTCGGGGAGCTGACAGCGATCCTTACAGCACGTGCCCGGCTGCCGGCATGCCCTCCGTGAGCGTCTTGCCCGGTGACCGACGCAACCGGATCTCCCCTGCCCTCAACGCGCCTGGCGCAGCAGGCGGCCCGGCAGGAGCGCCATGGGCGCATGGGCAATTTCCTGCAGTCGCACGAAGTCCGTCAACGCCAGTGCCCTGCGGTCCCGGCGGATCAACCCCTCGCGTTCCATCCGGCACAGCACGCGGTTCACGTGCACCGCGGTGAGCCCGGTGGCATCGGCGATCATTTCCTGGGTCAGCGGAAAGGCAAAGCGGTGATCGATCGTCTGATGAATGGCCTGCAGCCGGAAATACAGCTCGATCAGCAGCTGCGCGATACGTTCCCGGGCGTTGGTGCGGCCCACCGCGGCCAGGTGGGAGCGCAGCCGGTCGGCCTCGGCGGCCTCGTCCCACCACAGGGCCAGGGCAATATGCGGCACCCGGCGGATGAGTTCGAGCAACTCGGCCTGCTCGATCAGCGAGTAGGTCAGGCCCGTGATCGCGGCGACCGAGAAATCCGATCGCTCGGCAATCAGCACGCAAGGGTCGCAGAAGTCGCCGGGCAACACGAAATCCATGATCTGCCGACAGCCGCTGTCCAGATCGCGAAAGCGCATGGCCCAGCCTTCCTCGATCATGGCCAGTGCGGTCGCCGGCCGACCCTGCTCGATGATGAGCTCACCCGGCGCGGCCTGATGCCTGCGGCGTACGACCGACAGCAACTCCCCCCGTACCTGCGCACCGAGGCTGCCGACCAGCGGAGCGGATCGGCGTCCGGTCACGAACTATCGCGGGCCGGATCGGAGCCGAGCTTCTGCATCTGCAAGCGCCAGGTGCCGGGCGGTTCGCTCGCCTCGTTGGTGATCTCGAAGCTCGCGTTGCGCGCTGCGGGGCTGCGCAGCGACTCGATCAGGACCTGCGCGAGATCGGCACGCGAGATCGTCTTGCGGGCGTGCGCACGCCAGTCGTCGCCCTGCCAGAGCTTCACGCCCTTGATGCCGCCGGGCTCGTCGGTGAGCCCGGCCGGACGCACGATCGTGTAAGGAATACCGCTGGCGCGCAGGTGCTCCTCACCCTTGAAGCGCCACTCGAGCGCGCCCTTGAAGATCTTGTTCGCAAGCGAGTTCCTGTCGCTGCTGCCGATGGCACTGAGCAGCACGAAGTGGCGTACGCCCCCGGCGGCGGCGGCATCGACGAGGTTGCGCACGGCCTCGTAATCGACGAATTGCGCGCTGTTCGGGCCGGCGAACTCGCGCGAGCCGATGACGCAGATGATGAAATCGGCGCCCTCGACGGCCCGCGCGGCCTGGGCGGGCTCGCGCAGGTCGGCCTCGATCCAGGCCACGCCCCCGGCCTGCGCGCCGAGGCGGGTCCGCGCCTGGTCCTCGTTGCGGGTCGTGGCAGCGAAGTCGAGCCGCTGGGCCGCCAGCTCGGTCAGCACGTAGCGCCCGGCACGACCGGAGCCGCCGGCGACCACGATGCGCTGTCCGGCCAGCGGGTCGGCCGCGACGGCGCGCGCGCCACCATCCGCGCAGCCATTCACTGCCAGCGATGCGGCGGCAACCAGCACCGTGATGAGCAGGCGCATCATGAACGCGTTCACAGTTTTCTGCTCCGCCACCGAGAGGGCTGGCACAGTATAGGCCGGCCGCGGAGCAGCGACAGTCCCCGCCCCTCGCGTCGTGTTGCCGCGAT
>JAKLLP010000112.1 GCA_023150055.1 Gammaproteobacteria bacterium
AATGGTGATCCGTGGGTCGGCCTGCAGGATGAGCACGAGTGCCACTGCCACCATGAGCTTGTCGGCGACCGGATCGAGAAATGCGCCGAACTCCGAGGTCTGCCCCATCCGCCGGGCAAGATAACCGTCCAGCAGATCGGTGATGCAGGCCAACGTGAATACCATCGATGCCGCGGGACGCGACCATTCGCCGGGCCAGTAGAACACCACGGCCACGGCGGGTATGGCGGCGATCCGCAGCCAGGTGAGCGCGGTGGCAACGTTGAGTTGTGGATACATCTGGAGACCAGTAAGGGATGCTGTTGCCTGCGGCGCGTGCAGGGCTGGATTATACCGCCGCCAGGGGCCACTCGCCGTCAACCCTCACTGGCCACGGTATCGTGGAACTCGCCATAGACACGCTCGGCGAGCGAGCGGCTGATACCGGCGACCCGTTCGAGATCGGCCACACCCGCCCGGGCCACCCCCTGCAGTCCACCGAAATGCTGCAGGAGCGCCTTGCGCCGTTTTGGCCCGAGCCCCGGAATCGACTCCAGCGCCGAACCGGACCGGGCCCGGCTGCGTTGCGCCCGGTGCCCGGTGATCGCAAAGCGATGTGCCTCGTCGCGTATCTGTTGCACGAGCCGCAGGCCGGGCGAACCTGGTTCGAGGCCAAGCGGTCTGTCCTGGCCATGTCGATAGAGTCGCTCGGTACCGGGGCGGCGCCCGGCCCCCTTGGCCACCGCCACCAGGGGCAAGGACGTGAGCCCGAGTTCGCCGAGAACCTCTGCGGCACGACTTAGCTGTCCGCGTCCGCCGTCGATCAGGACCAGGTCGGGCGGCGCCAGCTCACCGCTGGCGACCCTGGCATACCGGCGTCTTACGGCCTGACCGATGGCGGCGTAATCGTCACCCGGCTCTACGTCGCGTACATTGAAGCGACGGTACTCGCCTTTCTGTGGCCCCGAGACGCGGTAGACCACACAGGAGGCGACCGTCTCGCCGCCCTGCGTGTGGCTGATATCGAAGCACTCGATACGCTCCGGTGAGGTCGACAGCTGCAGCGACCGTGCCAGTTCGGCGAACTGCTCGGCGAGCGTGGCAGTGGCCGCCGCCCGCGAAGCCGCCGCCTGCCGGGCGTTGGTGAGCGCCATATCCACCCAGCGCCGCCTGGTGCCACGAACCCGCTGGCGCAGCGCCACGGGATGCCTGGCGAATTCCGCCAGCGCCTGCTCGAGCACTGCGGCGTCGGCGACCGACCCACGAATCAGGATCTCGGCGGGGGCGACATGCGCGAGGTAGTGCTGAACGAGAAACGCGTTCAGGACTTCATCCTCGGCCGTATCGGCAGCGTTGCGTGGGAAGAATACGCGGCAGCCGAGCACCCGCCCGGCACGAATCATGAGCAGTGCGACGGCGCACTGTCCTTCCTGCCGGGCCATCGCCACGGCGTCCGTGTCGGTCGCGTCCGTGGCGGAGACGATCTGTTGCTCCTGTACGCGGCGCAGGTCGGCGATCTGGTCCCGATAGCGCGCCGCCCGTTCGAACTCCATCTCGTCGGCGCAACGCTCCATGCGTGCAACCAGCTCGGCGACCACGGCTTGATCCTGGCCCTCGACAAAACGGATGGCGTCATCGACGTCGCGGCGATACTCGGTCTCGCTGATGAGCCCGACGCACGGTCCGGAGCAGCGCCCGATCTGGTACTGCAGGCACGGGCGAGAGCGATTGGCGAAAAATATGTCGGTGCAATTGCGCAGGCGAAAAAGCTTCTGCAGTTGCTGAAGCACATGCCGGACGGCGCCCGCGTCGGGAAACGGACCAATGAAGCGCTCTCCTCCACCACGGGAACCGCGGTGGAACTCGAAACGCGGAAATGGGTGTCGGGTCGTGACGCGGATATAGGGGTAACTCTTGTCGTCCCTCAGCACGACGTTGAAACGCGGCCGATGCTCCTTGATCAGGTTGTATTCGAGGAGCAGGGCCTCCTGCTCGGTGGCCGTCACGGTGACTTCGATGTGCGCCACTGCATGCAGCAGTGCCTGGGTCTTGGCATCGAGGCCCTTGCGACCGAAGTAACTGGCGACCCTGCGGCGCAGATTGCGTGCCTTGCCGACATACAGGACATCGCCGCGCGCATCGAGCATGCGGTAGACGCCGGGCCGCGTGCTCAGGGTGCGAAGAAACTCGCGCGGATCAAAGCCTGCCTGTTCCGGCCCGTCACTCATCGAGCATCGCCCTGGCGCGCGCGAACACGGCGGTAAACATCGCCGCCGTCAGCCGGCGGGTCTGCGTGTTGTAGCGGCTGCAGTGATAGCTGTCGATGAGCCGCAGGCCCGGGTTCAGTGCATGCAGCCGGCCATGGCCGAAGGGATGCAGCGCCGCAGGACGGTCCGTGGCGCGCAGCACCGCACCGTGCGCGATATTGCCGAGCGCCATGACCAGGGCCCCCGGCGGCAGGCCGGCGATTTCCTCGCGCAGGTAACCGTTGCAGGTGCGCACCTCCGCGGCAACGGGTTTGTTCTGCGGGGGCACGCAACGCACTGCGTTGGTGATGCGGCAGTCCCGCAGCCGCAACTCATCATCGGCCGCCCTGCTCTGCGGATGGCTCGAGAACCCGAAATCGAACAGCGTCCGGTAGAGCAGGATGCCGGCGAAGTCACCAGTAAAAGGCCTGCCCGTGGCATTGGCGCCATGCAGTCCCGGGGCAAGCCCGACGATCAGCAGTCTCGCATGCGCATCGCCAAAGGATGGAACCGGGCGCGAGTGATAGCCAGGGAACTGCCGGCGACTTTCCGAGAGAAATTCCGCCAGCCTCGGACAGCGGCGGCAGTCGATGCGGAACGAGGCCCCGGGGGCCCCGCCGGTGTCAGGCGGCACGGCCGCCCCGGTCGGCTATCCGCATCGCCACTTCCATCGCCTGTTCATAGTTCAATCGCGGATCCACCTGGCTGCGATAGGCCTGATGCAGATCGGCTTCCGCCAGGCCACGGGCCCCGCCAAGGCACTCCGTCACGTGCTCGCCGGTCAATTCGAGGTGCACGCCGCCGAGATAAGTACCCTGTTCCCTGTGAATACGGAAGGCATCCTCGAGCTCCTTCAGGATACGGTCGAAGCGCCGTGTCTTGATCCCCGACTGCAGCACCTCGGTGTTCCCGTGCATGGGATCACACATCCACAGCACCGTCGCCTTCTCCGCGCGGACGATCTCGATGAACTCCTGCAGCTTGCCATCGATACGTTCCGTACCCAGGCGATGAATCAACGCCAGTCGGCCCGGGACGTTTTCCGGGTTCAGTACCCTGATCAGTTCACGCAGCTCATCGGCCGTCACCGCAGGTCCGATCTTGACCCCGACGGGATTGGCTATGCCACGAAAGTACTCGACATGCGCCCCGTCCGTGGCGGCCGTGCGCGCGCCGATCCAGGGGCAGTGAGTCGTCAGGTTGTACCAGGCCCCTCGGTGTTTCAGGAACCGGGTCTGGGCCTGTTCGTAATACAGATTGAGCCCCTCGTGTGATGTAAAAAAATCCACGCGCCGGGCTTCGTGGATCTTCGTGCCGGTGATGGACTCGAAAAAATCCAGCCCATCGGAGACTCGCTGCACCAGCTCGTGATAGCGGTCCGCCATCGGCGAGTGGCTGACGAATGCCAGGTCCCAGTTCTCCGGGTGATGCAGATCGGCAAATCCGCCGTCGATCAGCGATCGGACGAAGTTCAGGGTCAACGCAGCGCGCTCGTAGCCGCGCAGCATCAGCTCCGGATCGGGCTCGCGGTCCGGCCCGGTGAAAGCGCTGCGGTTGACCAGGTCGCCGCGATAGCTCGGCAGCGAAATACCATCGCGTGTTTCGGCATCGTCCGACCGCGGCTTGGCGTACTGACCAGCCATTCGACCAAGGCGCACCACGGGACGTTTCAGACCGGCAATGATCACCACACTCATCTGCAGGAGGATCTTGAGTTTCTGCACCAGGTTCTCCGAGGTGCAGTCATCGAAGGTCTCCGCGCAGTCCCCGCCCTGCAGCACGAATACCCGGCCCTGCTGGGCGGCAGCGATCCTCTCCCGCAGTGCTTCGACCTCCCAGCTGGTGACGAGTGGTGGCAGCCTGCCGAGCCGGGCCAGGACGTCGTGCAGGCGCTCCCGGTCGTGGTACCGTGGAATCTGGGCGAGTCGCCGGGTTTGCCAGCTCTCTGGGCTCCAGGGCCCGGTGAGGGTTTCAGTTGGCATGATGCAGGCTATTCTAGCCTCTGATACGGTGTCACGGTCGCCCCCCAGGCGCCGGCTGCACGAGGGCAAGACCAACATGCGGCGAACTCCTTTCTCTGGTTTCCGGATCGCGCTCGCGGCCGCCGTGGCCGCGGTGAACGTTGGTCTCCTGGCCGCTGCGCTTGCCGATGCACCGCCCCAGGCTTCGCCGGGCGGCATCGCGCTGCGCCTGGAGATCCGTGGCGCCATCGGCCCGGCCACCAGCGACTACGTGCAGCGGGGCCTGCAACGGGCAGAAGGAAGCGGCGCACGTCTCGTCATCATCGAGATGGACACTCCCGGCGGACTCGACGCCGCGATGCGCGATATCAACAAGGCGATCCTGGGTTCCGCGGTTCCGGTGGCGACTTTCGTCTCGCCCCAGGGCTCACGGGCGGCAAGTGCCGGTACCTACATACTGTATGCGAGCCATATCGCTGCGATGGCTCCAGCGACGAGTCTCGGAGCGGCCACTCCAGTGCAGATCGGCGGCGGCCAGCCGGAGCAACCCGCGCCCACCGACGCAGAGCCTGAAGCGGCCGACAAGAGCGTCAAGGAGAAGCAGGACGACGAGAAGCCCGCCGCAGGCGGCTCCACCGCGATGGAGCGCAAAGCGGTCAACGATGCGGTGGCCTACATTCGCGGGCTCGCCGAGTTGCGTGGGCGCAATGCCGACTGGGCCGAGCGTGCCGTGCGCGAAGCGGTAAGCCTGACCGCCGACGAGGCCGTCAAGGAGAACGTCGTCGATTTCATTGCCGAGGACATCCCGGACCTGTTGTCCTCGAGCCATGGTCGCACCGTTCGCGTGCAGGACCGGGAGACGACGCTGGCGACCGAGGGCCTGCAGGTCGAGCGGGTCGAACCCGACTGGCGCACCAAGCTGCTGGCGACGATTACCGATCCGAACGTGGCTTACTTTCTCCTGCTGATCGGCATCTATGGACTCATCTTCGAAGGCTACAACCCGGGCGCCATCGTGCCGGGTGTCGTCGGGGCCATTTGCCTGCTGCTCGCGCTGTTTGCCTTCCAGTTGCTGCCGGTCAACTATGCCGGGCTGGGGCTCATGCTGCTCGGTGTGATCCTGCTGGTCTCCGAGGCCTTTGTGCCGAGCTTCGGCATGCTCGGCATCGGCGGCATCGTGGCCTTCGTGTTTGGCTCCATCCTGCTTCTCGACACCGACATACCGGGATTTTCGATCTCGCGGACTCTCATCGGCGGCGTCGGCCTCACCGCCGGAGCCGCCCTGCTCGGCATGATGATCATGCTGCTCAGGATGCGCCAACGGCCCGTGGTGAGCGGCAGGGAGAGCATGATCGGTGCCACTGCCGAGGTGCTCGAGGACTTCGAAACCCAGGGTCCCGTCTTCGTGCACGGCGAGCGCTGGAACGCGCGCAGCGCCGAGCCCCTGAAGCGAGGCGATCGCGTGCGGATAACGGCCATCGATGGCCTGGAGCTGCACGTCGCGCCCCCAGGACGCCAAGGTTGAAACCTTCCGGAATGCAAACCACTGGAGACTGTCGATGATGACCATTCTGTTGCCTCTCCTCGTCGCCGTGCTGCTGCTCATCTTCAGCAGCATCAAGATCCTGAAGGAGTACGAGCGGGGCGTGACCTTCACGCTCGGCCGTTTTACCGGCGTCAAGGGACCCGGGATCATCATCGTGATTCCCGTCATCCAGCAGATTGTCCGCGTCGACCTGCGGGTCATAGTCCTCGACGTGCCGAGCCAGGACGTCATTTCACGCGACAACGTTTCAGTCAAGGTCAACGCGGTGATCTATTTCCGCATCGTCGATCCGGAGCGGGCGGTCATCCAGGTGGCCAACGTGTTCGAGGCGACCAGCCAGCTGGCACAGACGACGCTTCGTTCCGTGCTCGGACAGCATGAACTCGACGAGATGCTCGCCGAGCGGGACAAGATGAATGCCGATATTCAGAACATCCTCGATCGGCAGACCGATGCCTGGGGAATCAAGGTATCCAACGTGGAAATCAAGCACGTCGATCTGAACGAAAACATGATTCGGGCCATTGCGGCGCAGGCCGAAGCAGAGCGCTCCCGCCGCGCCAAGGTCATTCATGCCGAGGGCGAGAAGCAGGCATCGGCTATGCTTGCCGAAGCAGCACGCATGCTGGCGTCGGAGTCCCAGGCGTTACAGTTGCGCTATCTGCAGACCCTGACCGAGATCGCCAAGGACCGCACCAACACGATCGTCTTCCCCGTGCCTCTCGACATTCTCCAGAATCTGTTTGGCGGTCAGCGCGACCAAGGCACACCCTCGCGCCAGCCTTAGCCATTCATTCGGGAAACACCCCGTCACGGTGCGGCAGATCCGGCCTGCTGGCGCCCGCCAGCCGAAGCGCGTCGCACCGATGGCGGTACCGAAGTATTCGCTGGCGAGCCGCTCGGAGCGAGCATTCAGCTCCTGCGCTTGGCCTCTCGCCAGAGGGTATCGAGCGCGTCGGCGTTGAACTCCGCCCATTGACGACCCGATTTGCGGACGGCTTCCTCCACGATGCGGAAGCGGTCTTCGAACTTGCGATTGGCCCGGCGCAGGGCCTCTTCCGGGTCGACCTGCAGGTGACGGGCGAGGCTTGCAACCGTGAACAACAGGTCGCCCACCTCCTCCTGTCTCCCGGCCGCGTCGCCCTGATCGACCGTCGCCTCGAGCTCCGTCATTTCCTCGCGCAGCT
>JAKLLP010000113.1 GCA_023150055.1 Gammaproteobacteria bacterium
GAGAACGACGGCGCGGGCAACTTCACCCGCCATGCCATCGGCACCAACCAGGGTCCGAGCTTCGCCATCGTGCCCGTGCCGAACCTGCTTGGTGACGGCGTGACCCGCTGGATCGCCAGCAATCACACCAACTTGAACATCACCAGCCCGCCGTTCTCGCTGTATCCGGCACCGGCCGTCTACGAGTTCACCCCGGGCGTGGATCCGACCCAGCCCTGGGCCGTGCGCCAGTTGAGTGCGCCGGGCGACTTCCCGGTCACGGGCGGCCAGGGACAGGCCGCGCCGGGTGCCGTGGCCGCCGGTCACCTCAACGACGACAACCGCCTCGATATCGCGGTTTCGGGTGATGGTTCACGGGCGGTGTACTGGATGGAGCAGCAGGAAGACGGCAGCTTCGTCACCCAGCAGCTCCCGAGCAGCGCCGGCTACGGCCAGGCCGGTGGCCCGGTCATCATGGATCTCAATCGCAGCGACAAGAACGAGATCATCTTCAGCAGCTTCGACCAGAACGCGTTGTCGATCTGGAGTCGCTGAAGCACCCCCAGGGGTGGCGTGAGGAGGGGACGGTTCCCGGCAGGGAACCGTCCCCTGCCTTTCAGGCCCGCGCTGCGGCCGGCACCGGCGCAATTCCGGCTGCCGTGTCGGCAAAGAACGCTGCGGCCAGTCGCCGCTGACCGGCCGCGCTCACCGCGCGGTTCGCAAGCGACCGGAATGCCTCGCCGCCTTCCCGGCCGCACGCATACCAGGCGAGATGCTTCCTCGCGATGCGAAGACCCATGTATTCACCGTAGAACGCGTGCAGCGCATCGAGGTGGTCGAGCACGGTCTCGCCGATGGCCTCCCACGCCGGCGGGACGACCGGTCTGCCCGCCAGGTGTTGCACGATCTCGCGGAAGATCCACGGCCGGCCCTGCGCGGCCCGACCGATCATTACCGCATCGCAGTTCGTGTAAGACAGCACCTCGCGCGCCTTGTGAGGTGAGTCGATGTCGCCGTTGGCGATGACCGGGATGCCTACCGCGGCCTTTACGGCCGCCGCCGTGTCGTACTCGGCCCTACCGGTGAAGTGGTCCTCGCGCGTGCGCCCGTGCACGGTGAGTGCGGCGATGCCGGCCGATTTGGCGATGCGCGCGATCCGCAGCGCGTTGCGCTCCGCCCGCGAGTAGCCGCTGCGTATCTTGAGCGTTACCGGCACCGGCACGGCCGCGACCACGGCGTCGAGAATGCGCCCGACGAGCGGCTCGTCGCGCAGCAGGGCGGAGCCGGCCGCGACATTGCAGACCTTTTTCGCCGGGCAGCCCATGTTGATGTCGATGATGTCGGCGCCGAGGGCGACGTTGTGGCGGGCGGCCTCGGCGAGTCGGCGCGGGTCGGAGCCGGCGATCTGCACGCAGACGGGTGCGGCCTCGCCCGCGAAGTCCATGCGCTGGCGGGACTTGCGCGTGCGCCAGAGGCTCGCGTCGGCGCTGGTCATCTCGGAGACGGCAAGCCCCGCGCCGAAGCGCCGGGCAAGGTCCCGGAACGGGCGGTCGCTCACCCCCGACATGGGGGCGAGCAGCACGGGCGGGTCGATGCGGTGGGGGCCGATTTGCATGGGACGCGATTCTAACCCCCGACGTTCACGAAGGCGGCAGCGAGCGCGGGCAGGTCGGCACCCTATGACAAGGACCGGTACCGGATTCCGACCCCCCCTCAGGGCAGCGCGGGATTCGGTGCCGGCGGCACCAGCATGGGATCGAAGTAGTCGAGGGCGTCGATGGCGTCGAAGTCTATCCCGCTGGCGTCCTCGGCTGCGGCCGGAACCTTCCCTGCGAGCCAGTCGTAGACCGACGCCGCAAAATCCGTGCGGGCCTGCTCGGCGTCGAGATTATGCGCCGGCTGGCCGCGGTTGGGGTTCGCCGGGCCGCCGATGGGGTACAGCGTCTTGTAGGGCGGCTGGAAGTAGGTTACGTCCTTGCCCGCCGCCGAGAGCGTGGCGTAGAGCCGGTCCGACCAGGTGACCGGCGTGACGGAATCGCCGTCGGCATGCACGATCAGGTACGGGACCTGCAGGTTGAGCGCTTCGCGTTCTACCACGGCAAGCGTGCCGGGCCCGTAGTAGCTCTGCAGTGAAAACGGCGTCACGGTGAGGAAAACCGAAAGCAGGTTGCCATTGCCGAGAATGATGCCTGCCGGAAAGTCGTACAACTGTTCGCCGCGGCCGGCGGCGATCTCCTGGTCGGCGACGGCGATGTCGCATTCGTAGAGTTGCGGCCCGCAGTTCAGGCCGGGGAACAGGTCTTCCTCGAAGGACGGCCCTGCGAGCGGCGCGGCCCGGGCGGCCTCGCGATTGTCGGCTTGGGTTCCCATGGTGACCACGGCGACCACGCGCGGGTCGTTCAGGTAGGGGCTGTTGCTGACGTCGGCGCCGCAGTTGCGGAAAAAGGAGGGATAGATCGGCGCGAAAGACGTGCCCTTGCTGTGCCCGACGATCACCACGCCTTCGTAGCCCAGGGTGTCGACGAGGAAGTCCACGCCGGACTTCAGGTCGCAAAGAGCCTCTGGAAACAGTGTGTTCCCGCCACCTTCGTTGGCGCCGTAGTCTGTGCTGTCGCGGCGGTTGAGAACCAGCGTCGTCATGCGGTGTCGTTCCATCCACCAGCCCAGCCAGCCGACGAGCCCGCGGTCGAAGCCGCCGAAAGCGCCGTGGGTAGCGAGCACGGCGATCTTGCGGGTGCCATTGGCAGGCACGAACAGGGAGCCGTCGAGGGCGGTGATGGCCTGCCCCACGAAGGGCCCGGCAGCGGGTGTGAAGCTGCCGTCCCAGACCGGGAGGGCGACTTTCTTCACCAGCATGTCGATGTTGCTGCTCGTCTCGCAGTCCATCGCGCTGTCCACTCCGATGCCGCCGTCGCAGCTATCGTTGCCGGCGATGCCGTTCATGGTGTCGTTACCGAGTCCGCCAACCAGCGTGTCGTTGCCCTCCATGCCGATGATGGAGTCGTCACCGCTGCCGCCGTAGAGATAATCCGGCCCCTTGCCGCCGAGGATCGTGTCGTTGCCCGGACCGCCGCACAGCGTGTCGGCACCGCTGGCACCGGTGAGGGTGTCGTTGCCCTCGAGGCCGACGATGACGTCTGGATACTTGGTGCCGGTGAGCACGTCGTTACCGGATGTCCCGACGATCGTCGCGGGCTTGCCGTTGCATGTTTCCACGGCGGACGCGGGACTCGCCGTCAAGGCAGCCACTGCCGCAAGAGATACGCTGACGAAAGCCCGATGGTGGCGCTTCATGGGAGTCTCCCCGGGGCAGGCCCGGTTCGGGGGTCAGTCCGCGGCCCGCAGGCTGCGGGCGCGCATCAGCCCGGCGAGCAGCGGGAACCAGATCCAGATCATGGACGGGATGGGCACGGCGGCCACCAGCGACGCCGACGAGACGTCCGCTGCCCAGAACGACGTGCGGGAGTCCGTGTCCACATCGCAGAACTGCCCGGCGGCGCAGCCGAATAGCCGGACTGGCTGAAGCCATCGGCCCAGGTGGGACCGAGCGCGTGGTTGTCGAACTGGGTGATTGCGACGAGGTAGCTGCCCGCCGCCAGGCTGGTGGTCAGCAGCACGTCGAAACACTCGCTGGTGACCGGGTCGCTGTCGACGCCGCTGCACTCCGGCGTGGCATCGTCCTGGCTCATGAGCAGGTTGCCGGCGTCGTCAAACAGCGCCAGCGTCGGATCGAAGCCGCCCGCGGAGATGGCAGTCCCGGCGCCGTTGGTCCCGCCCGCGTAAGAGAAGGTTCGCAGCGTGACATTGTCGGCGGCCGACAGTGTGAAGGTGAACGTGGCGACGCTGTCGTCCTGCGCCAGATTGCCGGTCGCGGAGATCGTCGCCGCGTGCCCCGGCGCGGCCTGCAACGCGCAGCTCATTGCGGCGCAGAGGGCCCACCACCGGAATTTCGCCCTGGACAGGAGGTATCGCATTGCGCAGTCCCTCATCGCATTCCGGGCGCTGGCCGAGCCGGGGGTGAATACCCGGTTGCAGTGCCGGCATGCTGTTGCTGTTATGCGTGCGATCCTATACCACTGGTGCAGTCGACCCAATAGCCCGCCGAAAGGATTATGTCAGGCAGGGATCCGCCGGCACCTTATGACGTTGCAAGTCGCCGGGCGATTCCGGGAAATGCCTTCAGCAACTGCCGGTCGGCGGTGTACAGCTCCGTGCCGAGCGCCTCTGCCAGCACGGCGAACTCGCAGTCGTAGGCCGAGCAGCGGCTCCTCGCGGCCAGATGCAGCACCGCCAGCGAGTCCACCTCGTATTCGGCGCCGGCAAGCAGGTCTTCGGCCTCGCGCTGAATGGCACAGGCGTCGTCCAGGGCGAGATGCCGCTGCGCCACCTGACTGGCAAGAACGTTACGCAACTCGCTGCGCCAGAGCAGCGGCGCCGCCCACCGGGGCTCCCGCGCGAGGAGCGCCTCGGCAGCCGCCGTGAGCGGGCCGGGCAGATACAGGTAAGCGACGATGTTCGTGTCGACGACGATCACGGCCGCCCGGCGCGTATGGCGCGGGAAATTTCGCGGCGGCTGACCGCCGGGCGCCGGATCGCTGCGCGCAGTTGCCGGGCGCGGGCCAAACGCTCCTCGGCGCTTATCCGCCGTGGCAGAAGGGCTCGCTCGAGGCAGGCGATGATCTCGCTGTTGATGCTGCGGTGCTGCGTCTGCGCGGCAAGCCGCAGCCGCTCGTATACCGCGTCGGGAATGTTCTTGACGGTTATGCTGGCTGGCATGTGGGCTCCCCGTGATGGAACCATTACGCAACCATTATGGTGGCCAATGGCGCTGCGGGCAATTCACCAATGTCACGATTTCGACGGGAAATGGCGCCGGCACGGACCGCCGCTTCGCCTGGTCGCGTGAATTGCGCCGCTTTGTTGGGATGAGGGGGGGCGGTTCCCTTTCGAGGGAACCGCCCCCTGCCGGCTCCCTGCTAACATCACCCGGCAATCCAGTGCTGCCGCCCGTGCGAAGAGAGGTCGTATGAACCGCTGCGATGACCGTGCGTTATCCACGCTTCTGCGCCGCTGCCTGCCGGCGCTGGTGTTGTTCCTGGCGGGTTGCGCGTCGACCGGCGTGGAACCCTTGAGCGGCATGGCACGGCCCGTGGACATCCCCCGGTTCATGGGTGACTGGTATGTGATCGGCTATATCCCGATCCATTTCCCGCCGTTTTTCTCCGAGAAAGACGCCTACAACGCCGTGGAGTCCTACCGGCTGGAGGACGACGGCACGATTGCCACCACTTACACCTTCCGCCGCGGCGGCTTCGACGGCCCGGAGAAGCGATTTACCCCCCGCGCGCGGACCGCCAATCCGCCGCTCAACAGCGAGTGGAAGATGAAGTTCTTCTGGTTTCTGCCCGCGTCGGACTTCCTGATCCTGTTCGTAGACGACGAATACGGGGCGACCATCATCGGCGTGCCGGATCGCAGTTACGTGTGGATCATGGCCCGGACACCCGCACCGGACGAGGCCGAGTACGAGGCGCTGCTCGGCCGCGCGGCAACGCTCGGTTACGACGTGTCGCAGATCGAGCGGGTGCCGCAGCGCTGGTGAGGCACGCAAGCGGACGGTTCCCTCCGGGAACCGTCCGCTAATATACTGCGCACCCGCCCCTGACCACGGCCCCCGGATCGGGCCCCGCGACTCATGTCCGAGAACCTGCTGGAACAGGAAATCGCCCGGCGGCGCACGTTTGCGATCATCTCGCACCCGGACGCCGGCAAGACCACCCTCACCGAGAAGCTGCTGCTGTTCGGCGGGGCGATTCGCATGGCCGGTTCGGTCAAGGCGCGCAAGGCGGCGACGCATGCGACCTCGGACTGGATGGCGCTCGAGAAAGAGCGCGGCATTTCCGTCACTTCCTCCGTGCTGCAGTTCCCCTATCGCGACCGGATCGTGAACCTGCTCGACACGCCGGGCCACGCGGATTTCTCGGAAGACACCTACCGCGTGCTGACTGCCGTGGACTCGGCGCTGATGGTGGTCGACGGCGCCAAGGGCGTGGAGGAGCGCACCATCAAGCTCATGGATGTCTGCCGGTTGCGCGATACGCCGATCCTCGGCTTCGTCAACAAGCTCGACCGCGAGGGCCGCAGCCCCATCGATCTGCTGGACGAGATCGAGAGCGTACTGAAGATCCAGTGCGCGCCGGTGACCTGGCCGATCGGCATGGGCTCGCGCCTGAAGGGCGTGTATCACCTGCTCGACGACGAGGTGCATCTCTACGAGCAGGGGCGCAACTTCACGCGCCAGGACTCGACCATCTTCGCTGGTCTCGATGCGCCGGGGCTCGCGGCGGCGATCGGCGAGGACATGCTGGCGGAGCTGCGCGGCGAGCTGGAGCTGGTGCGGGGCGCCTCGCACCCCTTCGACAAGGCCGCCTATCTCGCCGGGCGCCAGGCGCCGGTGTTCTTCGGTTCGGCGATGGTCAACTTCGGCGTCCAGCCGCTCCTCGATTTCTTCGTCGAGCACGCACCACCGCCGCGGCCGCGACCGACGACCACGCGGACCGTCGAGCCGGGCGAGGCGGCGCTGACCGGATTCGTCTTCAAGATCCAGGCAAACATGGATCCCAAGCACCGTGACCGCATCGCCTTCATGCGCGTGTGCTCGGGGCGGTTTGCGGCCGGCCAGAGGCTCTATCACGTGCGTCTCGGCAAGGAGGTGCGCGTGGCCGATGCGCTCACCTTCATGGCCTCCGACCGTGACCGCATCGAGGAGGCGTACGCGGGTGACATCATCGGCCTGCACAACCATGGCACCATCGCCATCGGGGATACCTTCAGCGCGGGCGAGGAACTGCAGTTCACCGGCATCCCGAGTTTCGCGCCGGAACTGTTCCGCCGCGTGCGCCTG
>JAKLLP010000114.1 GCA_023150055.1 Gammaproteobacteria bacterium
CCACGAACCGGTCGAGGTACTCGTTGGGCCGCTGCTCGCGCGGCAGGCGGATGTTGCAGCCGAGGCTGACACCGCCCGCCTCCCTCGCGCCGCGGTTGGCCGCCTCCATGAGGCCCGGTCCGCCGCCCGTCATGACCGCGTAACCGGCATGCGCGAGTTGCGCGCCGAGCAGCCGCGCGGTCTCGTAGTAGGGATGGCCGGCGGCGAACCGCGCCGAGCCGAACACCGTCACGCACGGACCCTGCAGCTCGAGCGCCTCGAATCCCTTGAGAAACTCGAGGAACAGCCGCACGGCGCTCTCGAGGTCCGCGCCCCGGTTGCGCCGGCCCGACAGGAAGCTCTTCTCCGCGTCCTGCACCGCCGACAGGAACGGGATGCCGGCATTGCCGGCATAGGGGCTGTTCTCGGGCATCTGCTCCTCCGGGTCGTGAACCTGTCCGTCGCGCGTCCAGTGTCGATGCGGCCGCGCGGGGACGCAAGACAGCTGCGGTGTGCCACCGTCCGCTGACGGACCACACGACGATCGCTGCCGGTTGCAGCCCTTGCGGCGGGAGGACTCCGCCGTCGCTCCCGGGCCTGGCGCACGACACGATCCGTCAAGCGACGCCTGGTGATCCTGCTGCGGGTCCAGATCCCGTCGGGACGCTCCCTGCGAGCGTCCGTGCCCTTCGGTCGCTCGAGTTCCGCCGCGGCTCCGCTCCTGCTGCGCGCGGCTGCACACGCCCGCCCGTGACTCGGACCGGCAGCAGGACGCGGCGTCGCCGCGGCGAGCGCTTCAGGCGGCGGCCGCGAGCCGGCGCGGAATGCGCACGGTGACCTCGGTGCCGCAACCGAGTTCGCTCTGAATGGCGAGCGAGCCGCCATGGGCTTCGGCAATGCGCCGGCACAGGTACAGGCCGAGCCCGAGGCCGCCCGTGGCCCGGCTGCGCGCCGGGTCGGCCCGATAGAACGGCTCCGTCGCGCGGGCCAGGTCGTGCGCCGACATGCCGCGCCCGTGGTCGCAGACCCTGATCTCGGCGCTGTCGGCGCTGGCCGACACGGTGATCTCCACCGGCGGCCGGTCGGGCTCCGTGTAACGCAGGGCATTCTCCGCGAGATTTTTCACGAGCAGCCGCAGGCGCGTGGCATCGGCCTGCAGCGTCACCGGCGCGGCCGGGAGGTGCAGGGCGACATGCTGCCCTCCCTCACCGAGGTCTGCGGCCACGACGCTCGCGACCAGGTCGTCGAGGTCCACCTCGGCCAGCTGCAGTTTCGAATGCCGGGTGTTCAGCCGCTCGCTCTCGAGCAGGTCGGCGATCAGCTGCTCCATCTCGCGGATGTCGTTCAGGAGGTTCGCCTTGATGCTCTCGTCGTCGAGGAACTCGAGCGCGACTTTCGCACGCGTCAGCGGCGAGCGCAGCTCGTGGCTGATGGCCAGCAGGAGCTGGCGCTTCGCCTCGAGCATCTCGCGCACGTCGTCGGCCATCCGGTTGATGTCGGCGGCCAGCTCGCCGAGATCGTCCTTGCGGGTCGCGGGAATGCGGTAATCGAGATCGCCCTGGCCGATGCGCGCGGCCCCTTCCTTGATCCACCGGATCGGCTTCATGAGCCAGCGCACGGCAAAGTAACAGCCCGCCAGCACGACGACCGCGAGGACTGCGATGATCGGCGTGGTCAGCTGCGGCCGCGGCGGCTCGGAGAACTTCGGCGAGGCGAAGATGATGTCGTAAGCCCCGCTGTGGATCTTGACGAAGGCGCGATTGTCGCGCCGCGCGAGCTCGATCAGCTCGACCGTCTTCATCCAGGCGGGCCGCTCTTCCACCGACCCGGGCAGCAGGAAGCGGCTGCGCGCGAACGGCACCTCCTCGAGCGGCGGGAAACGCGTGTCGGAGGCCCAGTTGCTGTCCGGCCCGGTGATCAGGATATCGACGGGCACCTTGTCGACGATCGCCTGCGCCCGCTCGATGCGCGGCGGAACGCCGATGTCGTTGAGCACGTAATCGACGTGCAGGGCCATGTGCGCGCCGATCACCTCGCTGAGATAACCGGTGCCCCAGACGAGGTCGAACACGTAGCGCGAGGCGCCGACATACACGAGCGAGGTCAGCACGAACACGCCGAGCACGCGGGCCGACAGCGAGCGGGTGACCTCGCTGATCACGGGCTCGGTGCCTCGGCACCGACGAAGGTGTAGCCGGTGCCCCACACGGTCTTGATGTAACGCGGCTGGCGGGTGGTGTCCTTCAGCTTCTGACGCAGCCGGCTCACCAGGATGTCCACCGAGCGCGAGAAGAGCTGCGCGTCGATGCCGCGCAGTTCGTTCAGTATCTCGTCACGGGTAAAGGTGCGCCCCGGGTTGCTCGCGAACAGCACCAGCAGCTGGTATTCCATGGTGGTCAGGTCGAGCGGGCCGCCCTCCAGCTCCACGGTGCGCCGCTCGACGTTGATATCGAGCCCCTCGAATCGGAGCCGGCCGGGCTCCTCGGGCTCTTCCCGACCACCTGTCCGGCGCAGCACGTTCTGGACCCGCGCCACGAGTTCACGCGGCTCGAACGGCTTCGGCATGTAGTCGTCGGCACCGAGCTCCAGGCCGACCACCCTGTCCGTCACGTCACCGCGGGCGGTCAGCATGATGATCGGCACCGAGCTCTTGCGGCGGATCTCCCGGCACACCGAGAAGCCGTCCTGCTCCGGCAGCATGACGTCGAGAATCACGAGGTCGGGGTGCTCCTGCTCGAGCTTCTCGAGGCCGAGCGCGGGGTGATTCGCCGCGATCAGGTCTATGTCAAATCGCTTGAAGTACGCGCCCAGCAGTTCGCCCAGCTTGTCGTCGTCGTCGATGAGCAGGATTCGTGGCATAGCTCACGTTTTTGCGATGGACCGGATCGTATTCTACGCGCCGTTGCGTTGGCGCTCCCCGGCCCGGGGAACGGTGTTTGATTCTAAGCCCGGACAATCGGCGCCGCCTCGCGTCGTTACAAACTGTTACAGGCCGTTACGGCGCTGAAAGGATACTGCAACATCGCGACGCTAAGCTTTGCATCGTAGAGAGTTTATACAGCAGACGAAAAGGAGATCATTTTGCGTAACGAATGGGACACTGCACGGGAATTGCTCAACGGGATCGTGATTGCAGCCATCGCGCTGTTCTTCCCCGTAGCGGCCGTTCTCGCCCTGGTAGGCGGCTGAGCGGCACTCAGGGCGGGCGATCCAATCGCAGCCTTGGTTACCCCAGCGCGGCCGTATGGCCGCGTTTTTTTTGGTCGGGACCTTTTCGCGACTGAAGTCCCTGGTACACGGCTGCGTTCGACGCCGCGCCGGGCAGCACCCTGTGGGAGGCACTTCAGTGCCGACGGGCTGAGTGCCCGGTATCAGGTCTGTCTCCGCCATGCACGGGCCAGCGCCAGCAGACCAGGTACCGCGGCCGCCCAGGCGGCGGCCAGTGCCCCGTAGACGACCACCGGCGGCGCCGTGACCACTGCCGCGCCGAGCTTCACACCGGCGAGATAGGCGAGCGGCCCGCCCACCGCCCCGCATAACGCGGCGAGCCAAAGTTTTCGCTGCAGCCAGCGCAGGCAGGCGTTCAACGTGAGCCCGAAGTTCGCCCACATGAACACGATCCAGTACGGCGCGATACCCGCGAACGGCAACGGCGCTGCGTAGTCGAGCAGCCCGGCCTGCACGTACAGCGTATCGAGCACCAACCCGCAGGCGGCGGCGCATAGCGCGAGGCGCACATCGGCGGCGCGCTCCGCGCTGAGTGCAAGCTGCAGGCCGAGGAACGCGAGGAACGCCAGCGACCCCTGCCAGTGCCGCCCGCTGCCAGCCCCCTGCAGGCTCAGGAACCAGACCAGCTGGAAGGCGGCGAAGTTGAGCAGGAGTGGCAAGGCGCCTCGCGGGAATCAGCAGCAATGCCAACCAGTTCGCCGAAAAGCAGCATTCGGTTTCGCCGTTGCGTGTCGGCGCTGAAGCGCCTCCCACAGGGTGCTGCCCGGCGCGGCGTTTCGCCGTTGCGTGTCGGCAGCACGGTCGACGCGTACCGGCGTTGCAGTTCTTATGTCGTGACACGCTAAAGGTCGGTGCGCAGTTACAGGGCAGTGTGCTGATTCATGCCGCCTGCGCACCGGGAGGGACTTCAGTCCCGACAAGGGTTAGCGCTTGCTCCAGCGCCCGCGAGTGTCGGCCATCTGCCCGATGCCGATGCGCATCTCGAGACGGCGATTGAACTCCTCCACGCCGAGTATGCGCTGTGGCAGGACGTTCATCGGGTCCGTGCGGTAGCCGAGTTCGCGCACCTTGTAATCATAGGCCTGCTGGGCGGCGCGCTCCTCCACCGGCACCTCCTCGGCATCGTCGAGCCAGCGGAACCAGCGATCGACGAATTCGCCGAGAAATTTTTCGCAGGTGGTGATGTTCTCGTCGTTCAGCTCGGCATGGGAGCTGATCGCGACCGGCGACATGAGCGCCCGCAGGTAAGTGCCATGACTGACGAAGCGGGTCCACTTGGGATCGCTGCGGAACTTCAGGAACCCTTCGTTGGCCGGCTCGTAGTACTTGACGAGGTATTCGTAGTTGGTGCGCAAGTCCACGCGCGGCGTGTACTCCGCGTAGAAATACAGTTTCGGGATGGTGCCGAATATGACCGCCATGTGCGGCACGCGGGTCTGCTGGCTGAGAAAGCAGGTCGCATTCATGTCGAGCAGGCTCGCCTTGCGGTTACCGAGCCAGGAATAGACCAGCCAGTCCACCTGCTCGCCGGTGTAGCCCCAGAAACCGCCTTCCAGCTGCTTGTCGGGCGAGGTCCAGTAGTCCATCCCCTCGTTCTGCGCATGGCGCGTGACCGGAAAGCGGGCGCGGACGCGGTCCACGATCTTCGAGTGGATCCCGAGACAACGCTCCCAGGCGCGCGAGACGTCCACGTTCGGGTTCTCGGACAGGAATTCCATGATGGTCTTGGTTTCGGACCCGGTGCTCATCGTTCAGCTCCACTGCGTCGGCTGTTGCGGAAGGGGCGCAAGTCTAGTGCGGCCGTGGCCGGCCCGACAGGCCCGCCTGCCGCGGCACCACTTGGTGAACACGGTCCCGGGCCCGGGAGTCTGGCCGGCCGGCCCGGCCACGCCGCAGCGCTTTCGACCGCGAGAGGCGCGGGAGATAAACCGAACCCGGCTTTCGATTCATGCAAAATAGGGCAACCCCGACTACCGTTCGATCGATGCCCGTCGCGCGTATCAACGACCACGACATGTACTACGAGGTCCACGGCGATGGACCTCTGGCCATCTGCATGGGCGGCTGGGGGACCTACTGCCACGGCGGCGAGCGCCACCTCGCGCGCGGACTCACTGAACGCTACCGCACCCTGATCATCGACTACCGTGGCATCGGCGAGTCGAGCGACGACCCGGCGGCAGAGCCGACCATGGCGCTGCACGCGCAGGATGTGATCGGCCTGCTCGATCACCTCGGCTGGCGTAACGTGCACTTCATCGGCCTGGTCGGGATGGGCGCCTGCATCGGACAGGAGGTGGCGATCGAGCGCCCGGACCTGGTGCGCAGCCTCGTCAACATGGGCGCCTGGGCATGCGCGGACCCGTTCCTCGCCGACCAGCTCGCGCTGTTCCGCGATATCCACCGCGACAGCGGCTTCGACGCCTTCCGCCGCCACGTCTGCGTCATGTCGTTCCGGCCGGATTTCTACAACGCGAACCGCGCGCGGCTGCTCGCCCCGGGCGGCCCCTGGCAGGAGCTGCAGGGCCGCTACGAGGCCCATGCGCGACTGGTGGCGGCCTGCCTGCGCCACGACACCGTGGAGAGGCTGGCACGGATCCGCGCGCCGACGCTCGTCATCCATGCCGGGCTCGACATCGTCACCGGACCGCGCCTGACGCTGTCGATCGAGCACGGCATTGCCGGCGCCACAGGCGTGCTGATGGCCGACACGGCGCATGTCGTCGCCGGCCGCGACGAGAAAGCGCGGTTCGCGCAGCACCTGCTCGCTTTCCTGGAGAAGCACTGATGGGCAAGCCAGCCGCCCCGGGCGAAACCATCGAGGACCGGGCGCGCCGCCTTGGCCTCGACGCGATCCGCCGCCACATCTTCATCTGCGCCGACCAGTCCGAGGCGAACTGCTGTGACCGGGACGCGGGGCTGGAGTCATGGAAGTATCTCAAGAAGCGGCTGACCGAGCTGCGCCTCAACGGCGCCGGCGGCGTCTACCGCAGCAAGGTCAACTGCCTGCAGGTCTGCATGGAAGGCCCCATCGCCGTCGTTTATCCCGATGGCACCTGGTACCGCAACTGCACGCCGGCCGTGCTCGAGCGCATCATCCAGGAGCATCTCCTCGGCGGCCGACCCGTTGCCGAGTTCGTGATCGCCGGTCCGACATTACCGCTGCGCTGAAAGATTCGAAAAACCGCGCCCAATGGCGACTTTCGCGAGTGGCGTGGCCGGCGCGACGACCGGATCATGGCGGCTCCGCCACGACGGGAGCGCCCCATGGATCGCCGCCTGTTCCTCGGTCTTTTCATTTCACTGCCGGCGGCAGCCGGATGGCGCCGTGACAACCGCGAGAAGTGCGCGCGGATCGATGAGCGCCTGAAAGACGTCGATTCGCAACGGCGAGCGGGATACACGGCGAAGCAGGGCCGGCGCCTGCGCGAACGGCGCGACAAGCTCGAGCGTACCCGCCGCGAGCTGTGCCGCTGAGTGACACTTTTGGGGAGGCACTTCGGTGCCGACGGTGTGAAGGCAGGTCGCGAGGCAGGCCGTCGGGGCTGAAGCCCCTCCCACAGCAATAGCACTTTGTGGGAGGCACTTCAG
>JAKLLP010000115.1:0-2517 GCA_023150055.1 Gammaproteobacteria bacterium
GTTGTCGGTCATGAAGCGCACCGGCAAGCGCCTGGCCGAGCTCACGGCGGGTATGACACGATTTCCCCAGGTTCTGGTGAATGTCCGCACCGCCCGCAGGGTCGAGATCGACAACGCCGGCGGCATCAGGAATGCGATTGCCGAGGTCGAGGGACGGCTCGGCGACCGCGGGCGGGTCGTGGTTCGAGCCTCGGGCACGGAGCCGGTTGTGCGCGTCATGGTGGAGGGCCAGGACCAGGCGGAAGTGCGCCAAATGGCGGAACAGATTGCGCAGGCCGTGGCAGCCGCCGCGCCGGTTTGATCATTGCGGCGCGGGCCCTCGCTACGGGCTAACCATGATTGATTTAAGGGGGCCGCAAAGCTAACCTTCGCGCCCGTCGCCGGAGGCGTAGCATCCCGCTACGCCCGGCTGTGCGATGGCGGGATTTTCGAAAATGCGGCGGCCTCTCGTAGCCGGAAACTGGAAGCTGAATGGCAGCCGGAGCACTAACGCAAGCCTCCTGCAGGCTTTGTGTAATGGCCGGTCTTCAGCCGCCGGGACGGATATCATGGTCTGCCCGCCTTTCGTCTATCTGGCTGAGGTCCACGGCCTGCTGGCCGATGCTGGCATCCTCCTCGGCGCGCAGAGTGTATCGGCCGAACAGTCTGGCGCCTTCACTGGCGAGGTCGCAGCCAGCATGTTGCGAGAGGTCGGCTGCAGCCATGCGATCGTCGGGCACTCCGAGCGCCGGTCGCTGTACGCCGAGTCGGACGATATGGTGGCCCGGAAGTTCAGGTCAGTCCTCGAAGGTGGACTGTGGCCGATCCTTTGCGTCGGAGAGACCCTGGCGGAACGCGAATCAGGTCTGACGGAGCAGGTCGTCACGCGGCAGCTGGGTGCTGTCCTAGATGCGGTACCCGCCGATCACTGGGGCGTGAGCATTGTCGCCTACGAGCCGGTCTGGGCGATCGGTACCGGCAAGACCGCGACTCCGGAGCAGGCCGAGGAGGTGCACGCGCTCATACGGGGATTTGTTGCGATGCGTAATGCTAGAATAGCCGCCGATTTGCGCATTCTTTATGGTGGCAGCGTCAAGGGTTCGAATGCGGCCGCGCTTTTTTCCAAGCCGGACATCGATGGTGGTCTGGTGGGGGGCGCCTCTCTCGATGCCGCTGACTTTCTGACTATTTGCCGCGCCGCGTCAGGACGAGTTCAATGACGACGACACATACACTTGTGCTGGTCGCCCACGTGCTCATCGGGGCCATGATGATCGCACTGGTGTTGCTGCAGCGAGGAAAAGGGGCGGATGCCGGGGCAGCATTCGGCGCCGGCGCTTCGGCGACAGTATTCGGGGCCAAGGGGTCGGCGAATTTCCTCTCGCGCTCGACCGCTATTCTGGCAACCTGTTTTTTTGCAACCAGCCTTGGGCTTGCTTACCTCGGTGCCCAGCGACCAGAGGTGCGCAGCGTGATCGAGCAGCCGGTGGTGCCTGATGGAGCTTCCGGTATTCCGGCGGTAACGCCGGCACCGGGAGACGCGGAGGAGCCGCTGCCGTTGGCGCCGGTGGTGCCGCCGGACGAGTCGGGTGGTTCGAGTGACCCTGGTAACGGGACGGTGCCGTAGGGAACCGCCGGGTTCCGTAGATTTGCCGATGTGGTGGAATTGGTAGACACGCCGTCTTGAGGGGGCGGTGGCGCAAGCCGTGTGAGTTCGAGTCTCACCATCGGCACCATAGACCGGGCACGTAGCCGGGTTGTGGCTCCAGGGAATGGAGCATGTTGAAGGCTTTTTTGAGATTGGACCTTGCTGCAGAACTACCTTCCAATTCTGGTTTTCCTGGGGCTTGCTGTAGCAATCGGTCTGGTTCTTCTCGGGCTCGGGCTGCTGCTCGGGCGAGGAGAGAAAACGCCACAGAAACTCTCCGCGTACGAGTGCGGCTTCGATCCTTTCGAAGACACGCGCATGAAATTCGACGTTCGTTACTACCTCGTCGCGATTCTTTTCATCATCTTCGATCTGGAGATCGCTTTCCTGTTTCCCTGGGCGGTGGCGCTTGACGGCCTCGGGCTTTCGGGCCTTATCGCGATGGCGATATTTCTCGCCGTGCTGGTCGTTGGGTTCATTTACGAGTGGAAGAAAGGGGCGCTGGAGTGGGATTGACAGCGAACCCGCCTGACATGATCCAGCAGCGCGGCTTCGTGGTCACCCGGGTGGATGAGCTGGTGAACTGGGCGAGGACCGGTTCGCTGTGGCCGATGACATTCGGGCTGGCCTGCTGCGCGGTGGAAATGATGCATGCCGGTGCCTCCCGGTATGACCTCGACCGCTTCGGGATAATCTTCCGTCCGAGCCCGCGTCAGGCCGACGTCATGATCGTGGCCGGTACGCTGACCAACAAGATGGCGCCGGCGCTGCGCAAGGTCTACGACCAGATGCCCGAGCCGAAGTGGGTGATCTCGATGGGCGCATGCTCGAGCGCCGGGGGGCCATTCAACACCTATGCCGTCCTGCAGGGTGTGGACCGGATCGTTCCG
>JAKLLP010000115.1:2527-6796 GCA_023150055.1 Gammaproteobacteria bacterium
CCGAGCCGCGATACGTGATCTCGATGGGCTCGTGCGCCAACGGCGGCGGCTACTATCACCACAGCTACTCTGTGGTGCGCGGCTGCGACCGCATCATTCCCGTGGACATCTACGTGCCCGGCTGCCCGCCGACGGCCGAGGCGCTGCTCTACGGGATTCTGCAGTTGCAGCAGAAGATCCGTCGCACCAGCACGATAGCGCGGTAGGCTGGTGATGACCCCGCGCTATCAACAACTGGCGGAGCGTTTGCAGGCTGGGTTCGGTGACCGGCTGGTCCCGGTCCGCTCGATCTGCGGTGAGCTGACCTATGAACTGGCGGCCGATGACCTGCTCGAAGTGGGTACCTCGCTGCGCGACGATCCGGGTTTCCGTTTCGAGACGCTGATCGACCTCTGTGGCGTCGACTACCTTGCTTACGGGCGTGTCGAGTGGGACACCAGCGAAGCAAGCGGTACCGGTTTCAGCCGTGCAGCCATTCGCGAGAGCGCGGTGCCGGCAGCCGAGGAGACTTTTGATCCGAGGCGGTTCGCGGTGGTTTATCACCTGCTGTCCGTCAGCGGCAATTACCGCCTGAGGCTGCGGGTTTTTGCCGGTGCCGCCAATCCGCCGGTAGTGCCGTCCGTGATCGACATATGGCGATCCGCGGACTGGTTCGAGCGCGAGGCGTTCGATCTTTTCGGGATTCTGTTTGCGGGCCATCCCGATCTGCGCCGGATCCTCACCGATTACGGTTTCATCGGCCACCCGTTTCGCAAGGACTTTCCTGTCAGCGGCAATGTGGAAGTCCGCTACGACCCTGAAAAAGGCCGTGTGGTCTATCAACCAGTCAGCATTGAGCCGCGCGTGCTGGTTCCTCGCGTGATCCGTGACGACAGTCGGCATCACTTAAGGCCGGGCGACGGTTCCGACAATGGCTGAATTCCAGCAGTTCACGGTCAACTTCGGCCCCCAGCATCCTGCTGCGCACGGCGTGTTGCGCCTCGTGCTGGAGATGGACGGGGAGGTCATCCAGAAGGCAGACCCGCACATCGGTCTGCTGCACCGGGCGACCGAAAAGCTAGTGGAAACCAAGCCCTACAACCAGAGCATCGGCTACATGGACCGTCTCGATTACGTGTCCATGATGTGCAACGAGCACGGCTATGTGCTGGCAATCGAGAAGCTCCTCGGCGTGACTCCGCCGCCCCGAGCGCAATACATACGGGTAATGTTCGACGAGATCACGCGCATCCTCAACCACCTGTTATGGCTCGGCTGTCATGGTCTCGATATCGGTGCCATGACCGTATTCCTCTATTGTTTCCGGGAACGCGAAGACCTGATGGATTGCTACGAGGCGGTCTCGGGAACCCGTATGCACGCTACGTATTACCGGCCCGGTGGCGTGTACCGGGATCTGCCTGACACCATGCCGAAGTATCGCGAGTCGAAATGGCATTCGGAGAAAGAGATCAGGCGGATGAACGAGGCCCGCCAGGGCACGCTGCTCGATTTCATCGAGGACTTCACGCGTCGGTTCCCGGCCTGCATAGATGATTACGAAACGCTGCTCACGGATAACCGGATCTGGAAGCAACGCACGGTGAACGTCGGCGTGGTGACGCCGGAGCGGGCCATGCAACTCGGGTTTACCGGCCCCATGCTCCGTGGCTCGGGCATCGCCTGGGACTTGCGCAAGAAGCAGCCCTACGAGGTGTATGCCGACCTTGATTTCGACATTCCGGTAGGCGTCAGCGGCGACTGTTACGACCGCTATCTCGTGCGGATGGAGGAGCTCCGGCAGTCGAACGGCATCATCCAGCAATGCGTGAAGTGGCTGCGGGAGAACCCCGGCCCCGTAATGGTGGACGATCACAAGCTCGTTCCACCTGAGCGCGAAAAGATGAAGGGCGACATGGAAGCCCTGATTCATCACTTCAAGCTTTTTACCGAGGGCTACTGCGTACCGGCTGGGGAGGCTTACGCAGCCGTTGAACATCCCAAGGGCGAGTTCGGGGTCTACCTGGTGTCCGATGGGTCGAACAAGCCGTACCGCCTCAAGGTCCGGGCGCCGGGCTTTGCGCACCTCGCGGCGATGGACGAAATGGTACGCGGTCACATGCTCGCAGACGTGGTGGCGGTCATCGGCACTCAGGATATCGTCTTCGGCGAGATCGACCGTTAGGAGATTTGGCTAGTGGAAACGGAATCGGCAGCACTGTTGTCCGAACACGTTCGCGGCGAGATCGATCAGTGGATCGGGAAATTTCCCGGCGACCGCCGCCGTTCAGCGGTGATCGGCGCTCTGCATGCCGTACAACACGAAAATGGCGGCTACCTCACGCCGGAACTCATGGCGGCCGTGGCCCGATACCTCGATTTGCCTGCTATCCAGGTGTTCGAGGTGGCAGCGTTCTATTCGATGTTCGAGACGAGGCCGGTGGGCCGTCACAGTGTCTCGGTATGTACCAACATATGCTGCATGCTTCGCGGAGGCGAGCAGATTCTCTCCCATGTAGAGAAAAAGCTCGGAATTTCCGTGGGAGAGTCGACTGAGGACGGCAGGATTTACCTCAAGAAGGAAGAGGAGTGCCTGGCGGCGTGTACCGGTGCGCCGATGATGATGGTCGATCACCGCTACTACGAGAACCTGACTCCGGCGCGGGTCGATGAAGTTCTGGATGCCCTCGAATGAGCGGGCACAGGCAAAACCTCGTCTGCTTTGCGACGCTCGGACACGACCGTCCATGGAGCCTCGATACCTACCGCAGCCTTGGCGGCTATAAGTCTTGGGAAATGATCCTCTCAGGGGGCATGACCCGGGATGCAGTGATCAACGCTGTGAAGGCGTCGGGTCTTCGTGGGCGCGGCGGTGCCGGCTTCCCGACAGGCGTGAAATGGAGCTTCATGCCGAAGGACAAGCCGATCCAGAAGTACGTCGTATGCAATTCCGACGAGAGCGAACCCGGCACCTGTCACGACCGCGACATCCTGCGCTACAACCCGCACTCGGTTATAGAGGGGATGGCGATCGGCGGCTTCGCGATGAACGCGACGGTCGGCTACAACTACATTCGCGGGGAATTCCTCGACGAACCCATCCCCCGCTTCGAGGCTGCCTTGCAGGAAGCGTATGACGCGGGACTGCTGGGCAGGAATATCCGCGGGTCCGGTATCGACTTCGACCTTTACACATTTGTCGGTGCCGGGGCCTATATCTGCGGTGAAGAGACCGGTCTGCTGGAGTCTCTGGAGGGCAAGCCGGGGCGGCCGCGCTTCAAGCCGCCGTTTCCGGCAAACAAGGGGCTGTACGGTTTGCCGACCACGATCAACAACACGCAGAGCTACGCCTCGGTACCCACCATCCTCCGCGAGGGTCCCGAGTGGTTTGCCGCACTTGGGCCGAAGGACTCGGGCGGCACCATGATTTTTTCCGTGTCCGGACACGTCAACCGCCCGGGCAACTTCGAGTTGCCGCTCGGCATTCCCTTCGAAGATCTCATGGAAATTGCCGGCGGGGTCAGGGACGGCCGCAAGCTCAAGGCGGTCATTCCTGGCGGCGTCTCGGTACCGGTGGTGCCGGCTGCGGCCATGGCGGGCGTCACCATGGACTACAACGGTGTGAAAGCGGCCGGCTCGGCGCTCGGAACCGGCGCTGTGATCGTGATGGACGAGACGACCTGCATGGTCTCGGTGCTGCGGCGTGTCAGCCGCTTTTACCACGCCGAGAGCTGCGGGCAGTGCACGCCCTGCCGGGAGGGTACCGGGTGGCTGCATCGAATGCTGACCCGGATTGTCGATGGACAAGGCCGGCCGGAGGATCTTGCGCTACTCGTCGATGTCGCCAATCACATCGAGGGACACACCATTTGCGCGTTCGGCGACGCCGCCGCCTGGCCGGTACAGAGTTTCCTGCGGCATTTTCGTCACGAATTCGAATACATGATTGCCCATCGTGGCCGCTCGATAGTCGATGCGCACTCCGACATGGAAGCGGCCTGAGTCAGCACGGAAGTCAGAGCGCATGAGCAGCCAGGAAAAATGCACCATCGAGGTCAACGGCACCGAGTTCGAGGCGCGCCCGGGCCAGATGCTCATCGAAGTAACCGATGCCGCCGGTGTCTACGTGCCCCGATTCTGCTATCACCCGAAGCTCTCCATTGCGGCGAACTGCCGGATGTGCCTGGTCGAGGTGGAGAATGCGCCGAAGCCGATGCCAGCCTGCGCGACGCCGGTGACGCCGGGCATGAAGGTGCACACCCGATCGGAGAAAGCGCTCGGGTCGCAGAA
>JAKLLP010000116.1 GCA_023150055.1 Gammaproteobacteria bacterium
GGTGTCGAGCACCAGGATATTCACGTTGCGACCGGACGCCATGACGTGATCGAGCCCGGAAAAGCCGATGTCATAGGCCCAGCCATCCCCGCCGATGATCCAGACGCTCTTGTGAGTCAGCGCGTCAGCGATGCTGAGCAGGTTACGCGCTGCTGCGGAGTTCAGTTTCTCCAGGCGGGACTTGAGTTCTTCGATGCGTTTACGTTGTCGGTACAGGCCGGAATCGTCCGTCTGGTCGGCTTCCATGATCTCGGTAACCAGATCTTCCCCGAGGTCGCCGCGCAGTTCGTCGAGGAGTTGGCGCGCGTGGGTGATCTGTTCGTCAAGGGTTACGCGGATCCCCAGGCCGAATTCCGCATTGTCCTCAAAGAGGGAATTACACCAGGCCGGTCCGCGGCCAGCCGGATCAGTGGTGTACGGGGCGGTCGGCAGATTACCTCCATATATCGACGAACATCCTGTGGCATTGGCGATGATCATGCGGTCGCCAAACAGCTGGGTTGCCAGCCGGATATACGGTGTCTCCCCGCAGCCGACGCAGGCGCTCGAGAACTCGAACAGCGGCTGGGCCACCACGGCGCTCTTCAGAGTGTCCCAACGGATCTTGCGCCGATCGTACTCCGGCAGCGTCAGGAAGAAGTTCCACTTGGCCCGTTCGCGCTCCAGTATGGGTTCTGCCGGGTGCAGGTTGAGCGCCTTGCGACTGCGGTTCGTCTTGTCTATCGCCGGGCAGGCCTCCACGCAGAGCGTGCAGCCCGTGCAGTCGTCCGGGGCGACCTGGTAGGTAATGGCCATTCCCTTGTCGAATTCCGGGCCGACCACCGTTGCTTGACGAAAGTCCTCTGGGGCATCCTTGAGTCGCGCAGGGTCGAACACCTTGGCGCGAATGGCGCTATGCGGACAGACGAAAGCGCACTTGCCGCACTGGATGCAGATATCGGGTTCCAGCACGGGCAGTTCGAGTGCCAGACGGCGTTTCTCGTAGGCCGCGGTGCCGAGCGGCCAGGTGCCGTCTACTGGCAGCTGGCTGACCGGGACGCCATCGCCTCGCCCGGCGATGAGTTCGGACGTAACCTCCCGCACGAAGGCGGGAGCATCGGCCGGGACCGGTACACGTCGATCGTGGGTGGCGCTGATCGTTTCCGGCACGGGTATTTCCCGCAGGTGCGTCAGCGCCTCGTCGATGGCGGTAAAATTCGCCTCGAGCACCGTGCCGCCTTTCGAGCGGTAGCTGCGTTTCACTGACTCCTTGATGCGTTCGATGGCCTCCTCGCGCGGCAGCAATCCCGAGAGTGCGAAGTGGCAGGTCTGCATGATGGTGTTGATGCGCCGTCCGAGACCGGACCTCCTCGCCACGGCATAGGCATCGATCAGATAAAACCTGAGGCGCTTGTCGATCAGGTAGGCCTGAATGTGGCGGGGCAGCCGGTTCCAGGCTTCCTCGGGCTTCCATGATGCGTTCAGCAGGAAGATTCCTCCCGGCTTGGCCTTGTCGAGAAGCTCGTAGTTCTCGAGAAACGTGGTCTGGTGGCAGCCGACGAATTCCGCCTGGTTTTCCCCGATCTCGTAGGTTGCACGGATGGGGGCGGTGCCGAAGCGCAGGTGCGAGACGGTGACGGCACCTGCCTTTTTTGAATCGTGGACGAAATGCCCCTGGGCGAAGTAATCGGTCTGCTCCCCGACGATGCGGATGGTGTTGCGATTACCGCTTACGGTGCCATCGCTGCCGAGGCCGTAAAAGATCGCGGCGTGGTTACACTTGTCGGCGGCGGTTTCGAATCCAGGATCCCACCCGAGACTGCTGTGGCTGACATCGTCATGAAGGCCGAGAGTGCAGTGGTTCCGCGGGGGAGCCGCCGCGAGGTTCTCGAAAACCGCCTTGATCATGCCCGGCGTGAATTCCTTGGAAGACAGGCCGTAGCGCCCGCCCACGATGCGCGGCATCGAGGCGAAGCGCTGGCCACCGGCGCCGATGTGTTCCGCGAATGCGGTAATCACGTCCTGTAGCAACGGTTCGCCGGCGCCGCCGGGTTCCTTGGTGCGGTCGAGCACCGCGATGCTACGTACGCCGGGCGGCAGCGCCGCAACCAGGTGTTCGCCGGAAAAAGGCCGGAACAAGCGGACCTTGAGCAGCCCGAGTCTCGCCCCGGCCGTGTTCAGGTGTTCGACCGTGTCGTGTGCGGCCTCGGCGCCGGATCCCATCATGACCAGAACCCGATCCGCATCGGGCGCGCCGACGTAATCGAAGAGCCGGTAACTCCGACCGGTTATGCGGGCGAAGCGTTCCATGTTGCGGGCCACTACCTCCGGCAGTCGCGCGTAGAAAGGACTTACCGCCTCCCGCGACTGGAAGTAGACATCAGGGTTTTGCGCGGTTCCGCGCATGACAGGTCGATCCGGGGAGAGGGCGCGCATGCGGTGCGCTTGAATCCAGTCGTCCATGATCATCTGCCGGACGTGCTGGTCACTGAGAGGATCGATCTTGGCGACCTCGTGCGAGGTTCGGAAGCCATCGAAGAAATGCAGTATCGGGACCCGGGATTCCAGCGTGACCGCATGGCTGAGCAGGGCGAAGTCCTGTACCTCCTGCACGGAACCGGCGCAGAGCATTGCGAAGCCGGTGGTGCGACAGGCCATGACGTCGCTGTGATCTCCGAAGATCGAAAGGGCGTGGGTGGCCACGGCCCGAGCCGCCACGTGAAACACGGCAGGCAAAAGCTCGCCGGCGATCTTGTACATGTTCGGGATCATGAGCAGCAGGCCCTGAGACGATGTAAACGTCGTCGCCAGGCCGCCTCTTTGCAGCGCCCCGTGCACTGTGCCGGCTGCGCCGGCCTCGCTCTGCATCTCTATCACGCGCGGGATGGCGCCCCAGAGATTCCTGCGCTGATTGGCGGACCAGTTGTCGGCCTGTTCACCCATGGGCGAGGAGGGGGCGATCGGGTAGATCGCTATTACTTCGCTCAGCTTGTGGGCGACGGCCGCGCAGGCTGAGTTTCCATCAACCGTGATCATCAGCGAATTACCTGCTGCTCATGGACGTCGCGGTTCATCACGAAATGTGCCTGTTCGCTTGCGCATGTGTTCCTCCGGTTCCATTACCCGCCCGGACCTGGAGGTCCTCTATCCGGGCTGTCGAATGCCGCATTCGTAGTTGCCCGTCTTGACAGCTCTTTGCGCCAATACGAAGCTGCGCGGGCCGGTTGGCCGTCCCCTGGGATTCCTCGAAGAGGCGATTCTGCGCTACATGGCTGCAGTTCTCACGCATCCGACAGGATAGCGGCAAAGAGGGGCTTTGCTTTCCGAATGCCATTTTAGCGCGGTGTCCCAGTGCTGGATGGTGGACCTACCGACCGCCAGCGCGAATCAGCCCGGGTGAAAGGGGAAAGTCAGTGCCGTTCGTGGTTACCGGAAACTGTATCAACTGTAAGCATACCGAGTGCGCCGTGGTATGTCCGGCCGATTGCTTCCATGAAGGCCCGAATTTTCTCGTCATCGATCCCGATAAATGCATCGACTGCGTGTTCTGCGTTCCGGCCTGCCCGGTGGGCGCGATCATGGAAATCCGCGATGTCCCCAAGCAGTTGCGAGTCTACGTGCGGCTGAACGAGGAATTGTCCCAGGTCTGGCCCGCTATCAAGGCCAGGAAGCCCCCCCCTCCCGATGCCGAGGAGTGGGAAGACGTGCCCGACAAACTGCAACTCCTCGAGCGCTAGATCTTTCCGCGGTGACCTGCTGGCGCCGCCGTGAGTTGCCCTCGCGGTGAGACGCTGGTCATCACCGCTCGATCTTCACCGTTTCGGTTCCGCGAAGACCGCGCGGGTTATGAGCAGGCCGATGAGCGCACCGAGAGCGGAGGCGATCGCGACAATCAGTATGGTCCCCACCGCCAGCAACAAGCCGACCATCGTCGGGATACCGAGATCGGTCGAGCCCATTACATTGGGAACCGCGGCCTCCGGACCTTGCCCCATGTAGCCGGCAAATATGACCCCGGCAAAGATCGCCGGCGCCAGCGCGATCGCGCCCATCACGCCGCCGACGTTGCGGATCCAGCGGCGTTTCTCCTCACCTGATGCCATTTTACTGGCCATGAAGCGCAACAGCGCCCCGGTCAGGAAGTAGGCCGCCGGTACGCCAATCAGGTAGCCGATTATGATGGAAAATACCATTGCGCTTCTCGACCCCCCGTTGTGTCCAGCCCAGGCCAGTGTGCTGCTAAAAAAGTAGTCGGGATTCGCCAGTCCCCCTGAATAGTCAGGGTTGTCTGCTGGTCAGTTTCGTCATGAACCTCCGGGTGGCGTTGCCGGCCAGGCCCAGCAGGTAGACACCCCCGACGAACGCGGCCCATATTGCCAGGAATGTAAGTCCATTCATGATGCCGGCGGTGAATCTGTGCCGTCCGTATTCCGCCTCCGAGCGGATGGTCGCGCGTTCGTGGAAGAGGAAGTAGCGCAGGGCGTAGCAGGGCTCGGTCGGGCTTGGTTCCAGGCGTGGGATCCTGTCCTCGGAGATGTCGCGCCAGGACTGACATTCGGGCGAGTTCAAGTCGGCGACCACAGCTTCATTGCGTCGGGGCCAGACGCTCACGGTAAGCACGAGCGCAGAAACCAGAAAGACGATGGCGAACAGGCCGAGCAGGCGCTGGGCCGGGCTAAGCGTTTCGATCATGGGTGCTGCTCCACAAGAGCGACATGACGAGTCGCGGAAAAAATATCGACGATCGATCTTGAATCCAACGCTGGCGGGCGCCTATCCGCAATTATGCTGAGACGCATCACCGCGGCAACGGTGTCGGCCGGCGAGGGGACTTCTTCGCTGCCGCTACTCGTGGAAAATACGCTGGGCCTGCAGGTGACCCTGTTCGTCAAAGATCTCCCAGAGACCCTCACGCCGTCGGTTCTTGAAGTGTCCGCGTTTTTTCAGTTGCCCGCTGGGATAGAAGTACTCCCAGAACCCATCCATTCTCCCTTCGTCATATTGCCCTCTCGCGCTCGGCTTGCCGTTCTCGTGGAACTTCTCGTACGGGCCGTCGAGTTCTCCGTCGCGATAGGTCGACCGCTCCCACAAACGCCCCGTCTCGTAGTAACGCTCGAATACTCCCTCGGGCTTCCCTTCCCGGGAGTTTCCCTTGAGTTTTACACGGCCGTTCTCGTAGAAAAGCTGCCATGGCCCGTGCCGCTCGCCATTCCTGAACGTGCCCTTGAACTCGGGTTGGCCGTTCTCGTGATAAAACTCCCAGTAGCCGTCCTGCTTGCCTTCCCTGTAGCTGCCCTTGAATTCCATCTGACCGTTCTTGTAATGGCTCTCGGCAGGACCATTGGGCCGGCTGTACTTCGAGATCAGGCCCATCCGCTGCAATATGATGGAAAAGAGTCTCAACATGCCAGGCTCCAGGAGCGATGCTAGTTAAGGACGCCGTCTTGATAGACGCCCTTTTCTTTCAACCTGCCGTTCTCATCATAAAGTTCGTAGGGGCCATTCAGCACGCCGTTCTTGAACGCTCCCCTGGACTTCAGCCGGCCATTCTCCGTGTATGACTCGAACGGGCCGTCCTTCTCGCCGCCCTGGTAGTGCTCGCGTGTCTTGAGCTGCCCGTTTTCATGAAAAGTATCGAGTATCCCCTCGGGCACGTTGTTTGCGTACGTTGCCTGCCGGGCGACCTGGCCGTTCTGGTGGTAGAAACGCCAGAGTCCTTGCCGCATGCCCGCGGCGAACACGCCTTGGGCTTCGATCTGGCCGTTGGCGTGGTAAGCGATGTAGTCACCGTCGCGCTTGTCATCGCGATGTGATCCCTCGGAACGTCTTTGTCCGTCCGGATAGAGCGTCACGAACGGCCCGCTTCTTGCGCCATTCTCGTAGTTGCCCCGCGATCGAAGTTGGCCGTTCTTGTGGAACAGATTCCATGGGCCGTCCTTTTTGCCGGCCTTGTATGGCTGGTGTTCACGCGGCTGCCCCCCGCGGTGATACCACTGCTGTTCACCGTCCAGTTGGCCGTCGCGATAGTAGCCCTTGAACTCTGGTCCGCCATCTTCGTAAAACGACTCGTACGTGCCCTGGAGCTTGCCGTTCTGGTAAGTCCCGCGACAGCGGACTGCGCCCTCGTCGTCGTGTATCTCGAAAGGACCATCGGCCGGTGTCTCGTCGGCTGATGATCGAAACCAGGAAAGTATCGTCTTTTTCATCGCGCCTGATTGTGGTGTGCGCTCGTTTCGGAGGAGCTTCGCTGGTAGGTACTATCCGAATTCGTCTTGCGGTCAACTTTGGCGCAAATGCGTGTACAAAGTCATCCGTAATCAGCACGGAAGTCAATGATCCTTGCTGCAGCCGGAATCGAGCGGTCAGGTGGGGTAAGCAAAAAATACAGAAGCGTCGCTGATGATTTTACGTACAATTACCTATCTGTGATTGATCTAGGTCATTTACTCAGGGGTTGAAACTAGCAAGCTTACGCCTCACGGTGGTTCAAACCGTATGACGGCGGGTCCTCAAGGAGCTTTACTCATGAATACGAAGACGGTCGGGAGTCCAGGTCCCAGCAGCAACCTCGCATTGTGGTTGCTGAACAAGAAGACCTGGTTTACACAATTTATGATCGTTACGGCGATCAGCGTGGCGGGGCTGGTCTTCCTCGGCCAGCAGACTTATTCCGGCTCGCCGCCGCTGGTCGATATGGTGACTCCGGACGGCCGGACGCTGATCACCCGCGCGGAGATCGAGCGCGGCAAGGAGATCTTCCATCTCA
>JAKLLP010000117.1 GCA_023150055.1 Gammaproteobacteria bacterium
GTCGACTGCACGATGTAGACGTCCCGGCCACGAACGTTCTCGAGCAACTCGACATTGATCTCGCCATCCGAGAACCGGCCCACCTGGATCTTCCCGAGCGGCAGCATCAGGTGGCGCGCAATGCGCTGGGCCAGCCCCGGGTTGGAGTTACCCGAGAAAATGGCCATGTTCGGCAGCAGGTTGCGGTTCTCTGCGTTCACCAGGTTCGCGTCCGGATTGCCCGTGAGGGTAGTGGCTGGGGTGGCAGGATTCGAACCTGCGAATGGCGGGATCAAAACCCGCTGCCTTACCGCTTGGCTACACCCCAAAAGTCTTGCGTGATCACCGGGTGCCCAAACAGGCGGGCGTATTGTCCGGTCGCCCTCCGGGGCTGTCAAACCTGGCCGCGGCGGTCCCCGGCGAACGGGTCGCGCCTGACCACGAGGCACTTCAGCACGCGCCCGAGCGCCTGCCACGGACCCATCCAGCGCACCCGCGCACCGGTCCGATCGGCGCCGAGGACACCGCCGACCAGGTGTGGCGCGACGGTGTCGACCGTATCGGCCAGCATGTCGAGGAAGCGGCGCCTCGCGGCGAACTCCGGCGAACGCGTGTCGTAGAGATCCCGGGTGAGCAGCTCGGTGACGACGATGCCGGGACTCACCGTACCGATCACGAGCGGGGTGTCGCGGTACTCGCGGACGAGGGCGCGCGAGAGATAACGCACCGCGTTCTTGGTGCTGCCGTAGATCGCCATGCCCGGCTGCGTGAGCCCGTCGCTGCCGAAGCCTTCCATGTTGAAGAGCCTGCCGTGCCCCTGCGCCAGCATGCCGGCGATGGCGACCCTGCAGCCGAGGAGCGTGCCGGTCAGGTTGACGTCTATCACTTCGGCGATCTGCCGGCTGTCGAGTTCACCGAGCGCCTGCCGCCGGTGGGTGATCCCGGCGTTGTTGATCCAGACCTCCACGCTGCCGAACCGGGCTGCTGCCGCGTCCCACAATCTCTGCAGTGCCTGCGCGTCGGTGACGTCGGCAACGACCCCGACCGCCTCCCCAACCGCGACGGCACCGAGTTCGCGCAGCGCGCGCTCGACACCGTCCTGCGAACGCCCGGAAATGGCCACGCGATGGCCGCGGGCGAGGAACTCGCGGGCCATTCCGAAACCGATCCCGCGGGTGCCACCGGTAATGACGATATTCATCGGGAATCTGCGCAAGCCGTGCCGAGGCACCAGTGGTCGAGGACGAGGCGCACGCGCGCCCGGTCGCTCGCCAGGGTCAGGCGCTGTGGCATCAGCGTGCCGGCCGTTTCCGTGAAACGCTGGTAGGTCACCGTCCAGCCATTCTGCACCAGGGAACTCGGCCATCCCGCGGCGTCCCGGGTCTCGGCGGCGGGAAACTCCGGGTCCGGCAGGCCGAGCAGCCAGTGGCGCACGCTGTCCGCCGGAAACGACCAGCCAATCTGCTCGGCGAGGAACTGCTCGGCGGCATCCGGCCCCGTGTAGGCGCGCGAGAACTCCCCGTCACGGCTGTTGACGCTGAGCAAGGCCCGGTCCCAGCTGATGTCGTAGCGGCCCGCACCGAACGGCCCGCTCACCCGGATCTGCGAGCGCTCGCCCTGCTGTTCCCAGCGCAGGTCGCCCTGCGCGCCACCGTCCGCGGACTTCAGGGCGATCCGCCCACGCACCTGCCAGGTGTCGATGGCGCGCAACTGCGCACTGCGGGCATCCCAGTCGGTCACGGTGACCTCTGCGTCCCGGCGCAGCGCACAGCCCGGCGCCAGCATGACCAGGGCCAGCATCACCACGGCCAACGAGGCACGAAACGGAACCATGGTTCAATCCAGGTGTCGGCCCATCGTCTCGCGCAACGCCTCGTTGTCGGGCGCCCGCTCGGCGGCCTCCTCCCAGAGGTTTCGGGCGCGATCTCTTTCGCCCTGCTGCCAGAGCACCTCGCCGAGATGGGCGGCCACCTCCGGGTCCGGCAGCCCGGAGTAAGCGAGCTGCAGGTAGCTGCGCGCTTCGGCGAGTCTGCCCTCGCGAAAGAGCACCCAGCCGTAGCTGTCGAGTATGGCCGCGTTGTCGGGGTCGCGCTCGAGCGCGCGCCGGATCAACTGGTGCGCCTCGGCGAGGCGGCTGGTGCGGTTGGCGAGCGTGTAGCCGTAGGCGTTCAGCGCCAGCGCCCCATCCGGGGCAAGGTCCACGGCTTGACGCAGGTCGGCGAGGGCCGCCGGCAGGTCATCCATCTGCTCGAGCAGGGTGCCGCGCGCCAGCAGCAGGTCGACGTCCGCCGAGCGATAGCGCAGCGCCTGGCTGATCGCCTCCCGGGCCTCGGCCTTGCGCCCGGCCCGTTGCAGCACGGCCGCGCGCAGCCGCTCGGCCTCGACGCCGAGACGCGGGTAGGCCCTGGCGAACTCCTCGAGCTGGCCAAGCGCAGCCTCGTCGCCCTCGCTCAGCTCGATCAGGCGCGTCAACGCGATCTGCGCAGGCATGAGATAAGAGCCGTCGGGCACGCGGGAGAAAAGCTCCGCCGCCTGCCGCGAGCGCCCCTCGCGCTCCGAGATTGCGCCGAGATAAAACAGCGCCTCTTCGACGAAGACCCCTTCGCGCAGCAGCCGGCCGAAGACGTCCCAGGCCGCCTCGTTATCGCCGGCATCGAAATAGACCAGCGCACGCAGGCGCTCGATATCGGGGCGCTCGCCGAATCTCTCGGTCAGCGCATCGAGTTCCTGCAGCGACTCGGCCGGGCGTTGTGCGGCGGCGAGGAACCGCGCATTCTCGAGCGCGAACTCGAGCGACGGCTCCGACTCCACCAGCCGGGCCATGTACTCGAGCGCGGCGCTGTCGCGCCCCTGGGCCAGCAGCACGCGCCCGACCAGCAGGCTCGCATCGGCCAGGAAATCCTCCGCGTCCGGCGCCGCCTGCACGGCATAGGCCGACTCGAGCGCGAGCTCGAGGTCCCCCGAGCGCAGCGCGGCACGCGCCACGGCGAGATCCATTTCCGCGCTCCGCGGGGCCTGCGCCGCCAGCCGCGTCAGCACGCGCGTGACACCCTCCGCATTGGCCTCCTGTCCCAGCTCGCCGGCGAGCAGCAGGTAATCCGCCGCGGAGTCCGGCGACTCGCCGCCGAGCGCGCGGCGCGCGGCATCGGTCGCGCCGCCGATGTCGCCCCGCCTCACCAGGAGGCGCGCGATATACAACTGTGCCGAGGCATTGTCCGGCTCGAGATGCGCCCAGCGGCGGGCCGCGCGCAGGGCAATGTCGTCGAAGCCGAACTCGAAGGCAAAGGCCGTGGCGCGTTGCGCGAGTTCCGGGTCATCGCTGCGCTCCGCGCCCTCGAGATATTCCTCGGCCGCAGTCGGGTACCGGCCGCGCTGGGCGGCAATCTCGGCCATGACCATGTGATAGCCGGCGCCCGGCACATAATCCGGACTATCGACGGGCGCGGTGGCAGCGCAGCCGCAGATCGTGAGCACCAGCCCTGCCGAGGCGAGACGGTGCAGGCCGCCACGGCGGGCGGTAGTGGTGCGATTCATATGTGACGATAATAGCGCGGCTTTGCGACCCGGTGCCGGCCATTGCGGACACTCATGCGGCGCGAGCCGTGGGAACGATGCAGAGAAGCATTTTCGACAAACTGGAACACATGACCGGCCGTTTCGAGGAACTCAATGCGCTCCTCGCCGACCCCGCGGTCATCAACGAGCCACGCAAGTTCCGTGAGCTGTCGCGGGAGCACGCCCAGCTGCAGCCGCTGGTCGCGTTGCATGCCTCCTGGCGCAGCGCGCAGGCGGACCTGGCTGCCGCCGAGGAGATGCGCGACGGCACCGACGCGGCGTTGCGCGCGCTCGGCGACGACGAAGCCCACGCCATCGCGCAACGGCTGGGTGAACTCGAAGCGCAGATCCGGCGCCAGCTCGTCCCGAAGGATCCACACGACCGGAGCAACATCTTCCTGGAAGTCCGCGCTGCGGCCGGCGGCGACGAGGCGGCGCTGTTCGCGGGCGACCTGTTCCGGATGTACGCGAGGTATGCCGAGCGCCGCGGCTGGAGCGTGGAGATCCTCTCGAGCAGCGGCGGCGAGAAAGGCGGTTACAAGGAAGTCATCAGCCGCATCATCGGTGAGGGCGCCTATTCGCGGCTGAAATTCGAGTCCGGCGCCCATCGCGTGCAGCGGGTGCCCGACACCGAGGCCCAGGGTCGCATCCACACCTCGACCTGCACCGTGGCCGTGCTGCCCGAGGTGGAGGACATCGAGGAAGTCCGCATCAACCCGGCCGATATTCGCGAGGACACCTATCGTGCCTCCGGCGCGGGCGGGCAACACGTCAACAAGACCGACTCCGCCATCCGCCTCACGCACCTGCCGACCGGCATCGTGGTGGAATGCCAGGACGAGCGCTCCCAGCACAAGAACCGCGCCCGCGCCCGCGCGCTGCTCGCCGCGAAGCTGCTTGACCAGGAGCGACAGAAACAGGCCCGAGAGCGCGCGGCGCAGCGCAAGAGCCTGGTCGGCACCGGGGACCGCTCCGAGCGTATCCGCACCTACAACTTCCCGCAGGGCCGGCTGACCGACCATCGCATCAACCTGACGCTCTACAAGCTGCCCGACATCATCGAGGGCGATCTCGACCCGGTCATCCAGCCGCTGATGGAGGAACACCAGGCCGAGCAACTCGCGTCGCTGGAGAACGCCAGCGCGTGAGCGGCCCGCCCGACGCCGGTCAGGCCGGCGCGAGCGCCCGGGCGAGGTCGGCGAGGAGATCGTCCGGGTCCTCGATGCCGACCGACAACCGCAGCAGGTCATCGCCGATGCCCGCGCTGCGCCGCTGCTCGGCGGGCATGGCACTGTGGCTCATGGTGGCCGGGTAGCCGGCGAGACTTTCCACGCCGCCGAGACTCTCGGCGAGGGTGAAGACCTCGAGCCGGTCGAGAAAGGCGCGGGCCGCCCCGGCACCGCCTTCGATCTCGAACGCGAGCATGCCACCATAGCCATCCATCTGCCGGCTGGCGAGCGCGTGATGCGGATGGTCGGCGAGGCCCGGATAATGCACGCGCCGCACCCGCGGGTGACCGGCGAGGTACCCGGCGAGAGCCTGCGCGTTGGCGCAGTGCCGCTCCATGCGCAGGGCGAGCGTCTTGATCCCGCGCAGGATGAGGTAGCTGTCGAATGGCCCGGCGACACCGCCGGCCATGCTGCGCAGGAGGTGCAGGCGCTCGCCGAGTTCTGCCGTGCCGGCCACCAGGAACCCGGCGAGCACATCGGAATGCCCGCCGAGATACTTGGTCGCCGAGTGCATGACGATATCGCAACCCTGCTCGAGCGGGCGCTGCAGGATGGGCGTCGCGAACGTGTTGTCCACCACCGTGATGACGCCGTGACGGCGCGCCAGGGCAGCCGCCGCGCGGAGATCCTGGATGCGCAGCAGCGGGTTGGTCGGCGTCTCCAGCCACAGCAGCTTCGTCGCCGGACGGATCGCGCGCTCGATCGCCCCGAGGTCGCAGCAATCGACGAACGACACCGCGAGCCCCGCACTGCGCGGACGGACTTCGCTCAGGATGCGATACGTGCCGCCATAGCCATCGAACGGCGCAATCAGGTGCGAGCCGGCATCGAGCAGCTCGAGCACGGTGGCGGTGGCGGCCATGCCCGAAGCGAACGCGAGCGCCCTGGTCCCGCCCTCGAGGTCGGCGAGGCAGCGCTCCACGGCATCCCGGGTCGGATTGCTCGCGCGGCCGTAAACGTAACCAAGATCACGCCCGAGCTCCGGCTGGGCATAGGTCACGCTGGTGTGAATCGGCGGCATCACCGCACCGGTCGCCGGGTCCACGGTGTCGCCGGCATGGATGCAGCGGGTGGCAAGCGCCGGTTTCCGGCTGGTTTTGGCCATGGGACAATGATTCCCGCATGCACGCGGAAACACAATCGCCGGCCGCCACCATCGAAGCGCTGCTCCGCGCGGGCGTACGCCTGCTCGAGGCGGCCAGTCCCTCGCCGCGGCTCGATGCGGAAGTGCTGCTCGCCCATGTGCTCGGCCGCACGCGGATCGACCTGTTCCGGAGCCGCGAAGCCCCAGTGGAAGCAGCCGCCGCGGCGCGCTTCCTCGACCTCGTCAGCATGCGACGCGAGCATCGTCCGGTGGCACAGCTCGTCGGGCGACGCGAGTTCTGGTCGCTCGACCTCGAGGTCACCGCCAATGTGCTGGTCCCGCGGCCCGAAACGGAGTTGCTCGTCGAGCGCGCTCTCGCGCTGGCACCGGCAGACCCTGCCCCGGGCGTGTTCGATCTCGGCACCGGCAGCGGCGCCATTGCGCTGGCCCTCGCCAGCGAGCGCCCTGCATGGCGGATCGTCGCCACCGATTGCAGCGCGGCCGCGCTCGAGGTCGCGCGGCGCAATGCCCGGCGGCTCGGCTGCGCCGGGGTCAGCTTCGCATTGGGGGACTGGTATGCGGCCGTGCCGGGCGGGCGCTTCGATCTCATCGTTTCCAACCCGCCCTACATCGCCGATCACGAGTGGGCGGGCGCGGATCCCGAACTCGCCTTCGAGCCGCGCGGTGCGCTTGCCGCCGGCGCAGACGGGCTCGACCACCTGCGCAGGATCGCAGCCGGTGCGCCCCACCACCTCCTGCCGGGGGGCGCACTGCTGGTCGAACATGGCGCCTGCCAGGCCGAAGCCGTGCGCGCCCTGCTCGCGCAGGCCGGCCTCACCGCGATCGGCACCAGCGTGGACCTCTCCGGCCAGCCGCGGGTGAGCGAGG
>JAKLLP010000118.1 GCA_023150055.1 Gammaproteobacteria bacterium
CAGGCGATTCCATTCGCCGGCATCGATCTCGCCGATGCTTTCGATGACACTGATCGCCACCCGCTGCGTGTGCCTCCTGCTGTGTGACACGACTGCTGGCAGCAGCCGGTATCGTCTATCCCACGCTCAGATACTATGACAGGGATTCGAGGTAGCGTTCCGCATCGAGGGCTGCCATGCAGCCCGAGCCTGCGGAGGTGATGGCCTGGCGGTAGACGTGGTCGGCGACGTCGCCGGCGGCAAATACGCCGGGTATGCTGGTCGCCGTGGCGTTTCCTGACAGGCCGGAGCGCACCACGATATAGCCGTTCACCATTTCCAGTTGACCGGCAAACGGCGCGGTGTTCGGGTCATGGCCGATGGCGATGAATACGCCGGAAACCTCGACTTCGCGCGAGCCGGCGCCCGGCTGCGTGCTCTGCACCCTGAGCCCGGTGACACCCTTGTCGTCACCGAGGACTTCATCGACAAAGTGGTTCCAGATGATGTCCACGTTCCCGGCGGGTGCGGCCCGTGCGAGCAGTCGGCCCTGCAGTGTCTTCTCCGCGCGCAGGCGATCGCGCCGGTGAACGAGAGTGACGCGCCGGCACAGGTTCGACAGGTAAAGGGCTTCCTCGACCGCCACGTTGCCGCCACCGATGACCGCGACGTCCTTGCCGCGGTAGAAGAAACCATCGCAGGTGGCGCAGGCCGAGACGCCCTTGCCGCGGTAGCGGGTTTCGCTGGGCAGGCCCAGGTAACGCGCCGAGGCGCCCGTGGCGATGATGACCGCATCAGCGGTGTAATCGGCTTCGCCTCCTCGCAGCCGCAGGGGCCGCACGTTGAAATCCGTGCTTTCGATGTGATCGAAGAGCACCTCGACCGCGAGCCGCTCTACGTGCTCGCTCAGTTGTTGCATGAGTTGCGGGCCCTGCAGGCCCTCACTGCCGCCCGGCCAGTTGTCGACCTCGGTGGTGGTCATGAGCTGGCCGCCGCGCTCCAGCCCGGTGATGAGCAGCGGCGCGAGATTGGCGCGGGCCGCGTACACAGCTGCCGTGTAGCCGGCCGGGCCGGAGCCGAGGATGATCAGGCGGGAATGTCGGGGGGCGGCCATTCGATCCGTGTCCTTGGGCGGGCGGTAAACGGGCGAACGCCGCACGCCATTGTTGTTCAGTTACGGAGGTGTGCCGCCCCGGCGCGGTAGTGTAGGGAGAAACCGGCTGCCTTCCAACAGTCCCGCGGCCGCGTATATTGGCTTCAAAGCCCGGACAATTTGCTGTTATCATCCCGCCGTCAACTACTCGTGCGCAGAAGTAGTTGACCTTTGTTGTTGTAGCGTTATCTCAAGGTGAGCAGAGCAGCCCGACTGGATGGCGATGGCATGCCAGCGCCCGCAATCAATGCATTGCGGGAGTCGGCCTTGTGGGTCATGGGTGCGCTGGCGCTCATCATGCTCGTCGCCCTTGCCACCTACGATCCCCGCGATCCCGGGTTCAGCCACACGGGCGATGGCGGACCGGTGCGCAACCAGATCGGGGCCGGCGGGGCCTGGTTTGCCGACATCAGCTACGGCCTGTTCGGCGCCCCCGCGTATCTCCTGCCGGCAATGGCCGCGCTCATCGGCTGGCTGCTGTTCTCGGCGCGCCGCTCGGCCGAGCCGATGGACCGCACGCTGCTCATCACGCGTGTAGGCGGCTTCCTGCTCACGCTGGCGACCAGTTGCGGGCTGGCAACCCTGCACTTCGGGCAGGGCGTGCTGCCACAGTCCGCAGGCGGGGCTCTGGGGGAGGTGGTCGGTCACGGCCTCGGCAGCGTCATCGGCACGCTGGGGGCGACGCTGCTGCTGCTGTCACTGTGGCTGGCGGCGATATCGGTCTTCACCGGAATGTCATGGTTGCTGGTCATGGACCGGATCGGCGCCACCATTCTGACCAACATCGACCGGTTGCGCGGGGCGCTGCGCCAGTTGCGCGACCGTACGCAGATGAAGCAGGCCCAGGAGCAGCGCCAGGAAGTGGTCCGGGCCGAGCGCCGGAAAGCTGCGAAGAAAGCGCCACCGCGCATCGAGCCCGTGGTCACCGCGGCGGAGCCGGGTACCCGTATCGAGAAAGAGCGCCAGGTGCAGATGTTCGACAAGCCGGTGCCGGGCGACCCCCCGCCGTTGTCGCTGCTCGACGAGGCCCCACCGCGACCGCCGGGATACTCGAGCGAGGCCCTGGAGGCAATGTCGCGCCTGGTCGAGCTGAAGTTGCGCGACTTTGGTGTCGAGGTCGAGGTCGAGGCGGTACACCCCGGCCCCGTCGTCACCCGCTTCGAGCTCAACCCGGCCGCGGGCGTCAAAGTGAGCCAGATCAGCAATCTCGCCAAGGATCTCGCCAGGTCCCTGTCGGCGGTCAGCGTGCGGGTCGTGGAGGTCATACCGGGCAAGTCGACGGTGGGGCTCGAGATCCCCAACGAGAGCCGGGAGTTGGTGACGCTTGGTGACATCCTGCGCTCCAGGGCCTACGAAGACATGCCGTCGCCGCTGACACTCGCGCTCGGCAAGGACATCAGCGGCAAGGCGGTGGTCGCCGACCTGCAGCGCATGCCACACCTGTTGATCGCCGGCACCACGGGCTCCGGCAAGTCGGTCGGTCTGAACGCGATGGTGCTCAGCCTCGTCTACAAGGCGAAGCCCGACGAAGTGCGCCTGATCATGATCGACCCCAAGATGCTCGAGCTGTCGGTGTACGAGGGCATTCCGCACCTGCTCTGCCCGGTGGTCACCGACATGAAGGATGCAGCCAACGCCCTGCGCTGGTGCGTCGTCGAGATGGACCGCCGTTACAGGCTGATGGCCACACTCGGTGTGCGCAACATCGGTGGCTTCAATCGCAAGGTCCGGGCGGCGCTCGACAAGGGTGAGCCGATCCCCGACCCGCTCGCCGCGAAGAGCGAGGACGGCGGGCCGGGCGAGCCGCGCACGCTCGAACCGCTGCCGTTCGTCGTCGTCGTCATCGACGAACTGGCGGACCTCATGATGATCGTCGGCAAGAAGGTCGAGGAACTCATCGCCCGGCTCGCCCAGAAGGCGCGCGCGGCCGGCATTCACATGATCATCGCCACGCAGCGGCCGTCCGTGGATGTGATCACCGGGCTCATCAAGGCGAATATTCCCTGTCGCATCGCATTCCAGGTGTCCGCCAAGGTCGATTCCCGCACGATCCTCGACCAGGGCGGCGCAGAGAGCCTGCTCGGTCATGGCGACATGCTGTTCATGGCGCCCGGTACCGCTGCACCACTGCGCGTTCACGGCGCTTTCGTCTCGGACCAGGAGGTGCACCGTGTCGCCGGGCAACTCAAGGGAGCCGGAACGCCCGAGTATCTCGACGAGGTGCTGGAGGGGCCCTCGGTGGCCATACCCGGCATATCCGGTGAGACGGGTAACGGGGCGGGCGAGGACGGCGACGGTGAAGCCGACCCGCTCTACGACCAGGCTGTCCGCATTGTCACGGAGACGAGGCGCGCATCCGTGTCCGGCATCCAGCGGCGCCTGAAGATCGGCTACAACCGGGCAGCGCGTCTCGTGGAGACCATGGAACAGGCGGGCCTGGTCGGCCCGCTGCAGTCCAACGGTTTCCGCGAGGTGCTCGTGCCACCGCCTCCCGAAGAATAAGCGGTGCTCCGTCACCTGCTCCTGTCAGCCAGTGCCCTGCTGGCCCTTACCGTGGCTTCCGCTCAGCCGCCGGTTGCCGCGATGAAGGGTCCGCAACGGCTCGAGCAGTTTCTCGAGCGCGTGCAGACACTCAGTGCTGCCTTTCGCCAGGTGCTGGTGACCTCCGACGAAGAGGTCTTGGAGGAGGCGCGTGGCAGGCTGCTGATCAAGAGACCCGGACGTTTCCGCTGGGACTACGAGCAGCCCTACGAGCGCGTCGTGCTCGCCAACGGCAGGGAACTGTGGCTGTACGAGGCCGACCTCGAGCAGGCCACCGTCCGCCCGCTCGCCGCGGGACTCGGCGAGACGCCCGCAGCGCTGCTCACCGGTGGCCCCGACGTGCTGGAGCGTTTCGAACAGGTCAGCGCCTGGGACGGCAACGGGCTTGCCTGGGTGCGCCTCGTACCGCGATCGGTCGAGTCGGATTTCGAGTCGGTAGCGATCGCATTCGCGGGCGAGCGTCTGTCACAGCTCGAGATCGTGGATCGACTGGGGCAGACCACCCGGGTCTTCCTGGAGGACCTCAAGCTGAATCCGCCGCTTGACGACGAGCGGTTCGAGTTCGAGGTGCCGGACGGGGTCGACGTGATCCGCGAAGGTGAGTTGTGAAGCCTCAGGGCACTTGAGGGGCCGCGCGTGCTGTCGCTGCGCTACGGTTCCTGGTGGCTTGGGTTCGGCCTGTCGGCGCTGGTCATGATACTTGCGGTGGCATTGCTGCCGGTTGCAACGCCGATACCGGTGCGCGCGGGTGACAAGGTCCTGCATTTCCTTGCCTTCGCCTTCCTTACTGTCTGGTTTCTCGGACTGTTCGAGTGGCGTATGGGCTGGCGCATAGCGGCGCTGCTCGTTGCCTATGGCGTCCTGATCGAGGTGCTCCAGTCGTTCACCGCGATGCGCCTGGCCGACTCGTATGATCTCATCGCGGACGTGAGCGGAATCGCAACCGGGTGGCTACTGGCGCGCGCAGGGCTGCGCCACTGGTGCCAGTGGGTCGAAGGAGCGCTGGGTGTAACACCCCCGTGAGACATGGCAACTGAGCGGGAAAACCCCGGGGCGAACGCCTGGCAGCCGCTCGCCGACCGGATGCGTCCTGTGAATCTCGCCGAGGTCGTCGGGCAGGGACACCTGCTTGGCCCGGGCAAGCCGCTCACGGCCCTGGTCGAGGCGCGCGCCCTGCATTCGGCGGTGCTCTGGGGACCGCCCGGCACCGGCAAGACGACACTCGCGCGGCTGGTCGCGCGGGCTGCCGGCGCGCATTTCATTGGCCTCTCGGCCGTGCTCGCTGGCGTCAAGGACGTGCGCGAGGCGGTGGCTGCGGCACGTGTGGACCGGGGGCGTCCGACCGTGCTGTTCCTGGACGAGGTGCACCGTTTCAACAAGGCCCAGCAGGATGCGTTCCTGCCGTATGTCGAGGACGGCACCATCATCTTCATCGGTGCCACGACGGAAAATCCTTCCTTCGAACTCAACAATGCGCTGCTCTCCCGCGCCCGGGTGTACGTGCTGAAGCCGCTCGGCAACGCGGATCTGGCGCGGCTGCTCAGGCGGGCGGTGGACGACCCGGTGCGGGGTCTTGGCCCGCCACCACTCGAGGTGAGCCAGGACCTGCTGGAACGGCTTGCGGTTGCGGCCGATGGCGATGCGCGGCGGGCGCTGAATCTCCTCGATCTGGCAGCAGGGGTCGCGCGGGCCGCAGCGGCTGGTGAAATCGACGAGGGCATGATCCGCGAGGTTACCGAGGGCGGCTGGCGGCGTTTCGACCGCGGCGGGGACATCTTTCACGACCAGATTTCGGCGCTTCACAAGGCAGTGCGAGGATCCGACCCCGATGCGAGCCTGTATTGGTTCGCGCGCATGCTCGATGGCGGCTGCGATCCGCGTTACCTGGCGCGGCGCCTGGTGCGCATGGCGGTCGAGGACATCGGCCTTGCCGACCCGCGCGCGCTGACGCTGTGTCTCGAGGCATGGGATGCCTACGAGCGGCTCGGCAGCCCGGAGGGGGAGCTTGCGCTGGCGCAGGCGGTGGTGTTTCTCGCCTGCGCGGCGAAGAGCAACGCGGTATACCGGGCGTTCTCGGCCGCCCAGGCCGATGCCGCAGAGTCGGGTTCGCTCGAGGTGCCCTTGCATATTCGCAATGCGCCGACGCGCCTGATGAAGAACCTGGGGCACGGCAAGGGCTACCGGTATGCGCACGACGAGCCCGACGCATTTGCCGCCGGCGCGCATTACCTGCCGGATGCGCTTGCCGGGCGCGAGTACTACCGGCCGGTCGACCGGGGCATGGAGGCGAAGATCGCCGAAAAGCTCGCCCTGCTGCGTGAGCAGAACCGCGCGGCGCGCGCTGGGAAAAAACGTGACTGACGCCGCCGGGCCGGCCGCGAAGCCAGTCCGTCGATCGGGGTGATGCGCGCGGATTCCCCCAGGGTCGAGCGTGTATCGTGGCTGGTCGAGGGCCGCGCCAGGGCTGCCCGACGACCGGTCCTGCCGGGAGGCGGGACGCGCACGCGCTTCCCCGTCAATTGCCGGAGCCACTAGAATTCGCCGCTGGAACGCCAGCCTCACGCCGGAGAAGCGCACGAACATGCTCGATCCCCGCCTGCTCAGGACAGAAACCGAACGCGTCCGCGAAAATCTCGCGCGACGTGGTTTTGCATTCGATGCGGCCGGTTACCTGGCGCTCGAAGAGTCTCGCCGCCAGTTGCAGCTTCGGGTGGAGCAGGCGCGCAATGAGCGCAATGTCAGGTCGAAGGAGATCGGCAAGGCCAAGGCGCAGGGCAAGGATATCGCCCCGCTGCTCGCCGAAGTCGAGTATCTCGGCGAGGACCTGAAACAGGCGGAGGGCGAGCTTGCCGGCGTGCAGGAGCGGCTCACCGACCTGCAACTCGGCCTGCCGAATCTCCTGCATGACTCGGTGCCGGAGGGGCGTGACGAGAGCGCAAACCAGGAGCAGCGGCGCTGGGGAAGCCCGCCGCAGTTCGATTTCCAGCCGCTCGACCACGTGGAACTCGGCGGGCGGCTCGGCTTGCTCGATCCGGAG